>JBJOMA010000243.1:0-18157 GCA_046052625.1 Bacteroidota bacterium | reverse complement strand
CAACGGCGTCAACGCACTACGCAGCAAAGACCGCTCCTTCGTCGTCATCACCCACTACCAGCGACTGCTTGACTATATCGTACCGGATGTTGTGCATGTACTCTACAAGGGTCGCATCGTGAAGACCGGTACGAAGGAACTTGCACTGGAACTGGAGAAGAAAGGCTATGACTGGGTGAAAGAAGAAGTCGAATCCGCCGCCCTCTGATCAAACACTGCCATGTCAGACCTGACACACTATAAAGAAGCTTTCGGACGGTTCACCGGCAGCGCTCTTTCAAAAGAGCTGCTTCCGCTGCGTCAATCGGCCATGGAACGGTTCTCTGCCGCAGGATTTCCGACCACGCGCAACGAAGAGTGGAAATACACCAACATCGCTCCTCTTGCAACAGGACGGTTCGAGCCTGCCACGGCTGAGAGTACGATCGACAAACAATCGCTTGAGAAATTCCTCATTGCGGGGACGGATGTACACCTCTTCGTCTTCATCAACGGGTTCCTTTCCACGTCATTGTCCCGAATCGGGGAGCTTCCGAAGGGCATCATCGCCGGAAAACTTTCCGATCATATCGCCCATCCCGCCGTCAAGTCGCACCTTGGTGCAGTTGCCGGCGCATCTGCCGGTTCCATGGTAGAGATGAACACGGCCTTCATGGCCGAAGGCGCATTTCTATATGTCCCCAAACAGATTTCCGTTTCTAAACCGATCCATTTCCTTTTCATCAACAACGGTGTTGCCGGTAACGTTCTCGTCACACCCCGTAACCTGTTCGTTGCTGAAGAAGGGGCTTCCGTCCAGGTCATCGAGAGTTTCCATACCGTCGGTTCGGTGAATAATTGCTTTACCAATGCTGTCACCGAAATTCATACAGGACCTCATGCACACCTCGATCTGACCAAGGTCCAGCTGGAAGACGCAACCTCCTATCATATCGGATATACTGCCGCCGACCAGGAGACCGGTTCAGAATTCCATATTACGACCATTACTCTCGACGGAGCCATTGTACGGAACAACCTCAACATCCGATTGAATGGTGAGCAAAGCAATACATGGCTCTATGGACTCTACTGCTTGAACGGCACCCAGCTGGTCGACAATCATTCGCTGGTGGATCACGCAGTACCCCATTGCAACAGCAACGAACTCTATAAAGGGATTGTCGACGGAAAGGCGCAGGGCGTATTCAACGGAAAGATATTCGTCCGCAAGGATGCACAGAAGACCAATGCCTATCAGTCCAACAAGAACATACTCCTGTCGGACGAAGCCTCGATGAACACGAAACCGCAGTTGGAGATCTTCGCAGATGACGTCAAATGTTCGCACGGCACTACTACAGGGCAGCTCGACGAGGAAGCGCTTTTCTATCTGCGCTCACGTGGTATTGGCGAGGATAATGCACGAGCATTCCTGAACATCGCCTTCGCAGGAGATGTCATCCAAAAGATCGCCTATGAGCCGCTTCGTCAGCACCTTATGGAACTCATGGAGCGTAAGCTGAAAGGAGAATCACTCTGATATGATGATTAAGGAGACCGTAGCCATGCACATTAAGCCGTTCGATGTCGATCGGTTGCGTGCCGATTTCCCGGTCCTTCATCAGACCGCTTATGGCAAGCCATTGGTCTATCTCGACAATGCAGCTACCTCCCAGAAGCCGGAGTGTGTCATCCGGGCACTTAGTGATTATTACAGCACCTATAATGCGAACATCCATCGGGGCGTACATTACCTGAGCCAGAAAGCGTCCCAGGCTTTTGATGATACCCGTGTCAAGGTGCGTGACTTCATCCATGCAGCTTCCGAACGGGAGATTGTTTTCGTCCGTGGCACGACCGAAGCGATCAATCTGGTCGCATCTTCCTGGGGACGCACGAATTTGCGCGCAGGGGACGTCGTGCTTGTCACAGCGATGGAGCACCACAGCAACATCGTCCCCTGGCAACTGGTGTGCGCGGAAAAAGGTGCCGAAGTAGTTCCTGCTCCGATGGACGACCGAGGCATGTTGGATATGGAGGCTTTTGAACGGCTCCTGAACGAGAGGGTCAGATTCGTATCCGTCGTTCACACCTCTAACTCCCTCGGCACCGTCAATCCGGTGAAGGAAATCATCCGCAAGGCGCATGATAAAGGAATTCCTGTATTGGTCGATGCGGCGCAGGCGGTTGTTCATGATGCAGTCGATGTGCAGGAACTCGATTGTGATTTCCTTGCGTTCTCCGGTCATAAGATGTTCGGGCCGACCGGTGTCGGCGTCCTTTACGGAAAAGAATCACTGCTTGAGCGCATGCCTCCTTATCAGGGCGGAGGTGAAATGATCCAGCGGGTCAGTTTTTCCGGAACCACGTACAACGAGCTTCCCTACAAGTTCGAAGCGGGTACGCCGAATATCGCTGATGTCATCGCCTTGGGTGTTGCGGTCGATTACCTGCAAAGTATCGACCGGGCTACGGCCTCCGCATGGGAAAAAGAACTCTTGCAGGATGCGACCGGGCGACTGTCGCGCATCGAAGGACTTAGGATCATCGGCACCGCTCCTGAAAAGGCGGCCATTGTCTCTTTTGTCATGGATGGTATCAATGCACTCGATATGGGCATGTTCCTGGATACGTTAGGCATTGCGGTGCGTACCGGACATCACTGTACGGAGCCGGTAATGGACCGTTTCAATATTCCGGGGACTGTCCGTGCCTCCTTCATGTGCTACAATACGCGTAATGAAGTAGAGTTATTGGAAGAGGGCATTCGGAAAGGAATCAAATTACTGAAAGGCTGAAGTGAAAAGCATTCACGACATAGAGCAGGAGATCATCAGCGATTTCGAGTTGTTCGACGACTGGACGGAGAAATACCAGTACATCATCGAACTGGGACAGAAGTTGCCGTCGCTGGACGCCGCGTACAAGACGGACGACCGTAAGATAAAGGGCTGTCAAAGCAGCGTGTGGTTGAATGCTTATGAAAAAGACGGTCGGATCCACTTCGATGCCGACAGCGACTCCACATTCGTGAAAGGGGAGATCGCGTTGTTGATCCGTGTATTATCCGGACAAAAACCGGAAGACATTGTCGCGGCCGAACTGGGTTTCATCGATGCTATCGGCTTGCGCCAGCATGTCGCCGTAACCCGTGCTAATGGTCTCGCGGCGATGATAAAACAAATGAAACTGTACGCAATCGGTTATCAATCCCAACAAGCATGACCAACCTGGAACCTACTTCGATGCCCGGTGTTCCGGGCCCCGGCGAAACGGTCAAGCCGTTGCGTGATCGTGTGATTGAAGTATTGAAGACCTGTTATGACCCTGAAATCCCCGTCGACATCTATGAGCTTGGCCTCATCTATGAAGTACGTGTAGATCCGGGCAATGATGTATACATCAAGATGACGCTGACGTCGCCTGCGTGTCCGGTTGCGGAGACGTTACCTCCGGAAGTGGAGCAGAAGGTCAAGAATATTCCGGATGTGAATAATGCGAAGGTCGAGCTTACTTTCGAGCCGCCTTGGGATAAGGAAATGATGAGTGAGGAAGCCCGGATGGAGTTGGGTTTCTGGTAACAGTACGTTCACACGGGGTCTATTTTAAGACTCTTTCATTTTACATTTTTCGGACGGACCTGCCGGTTGTCGGGCTGTCACTTCGGGTTTAGCGTCCTTTCGGGAGGCAAGATGAATTTTATCTGCCGGTCACCCCTAATTTCATCTTCTTCGCCCGTATAAGTTGGTTCAGAGCGGAACCATTTTTCTACATTGATCGCTATAATATTTCTCCTCCCCATCAGAACATTGACCCTATGAAATTGACACCGGCCGCAGCCATCACCCTGCGACTAACGGATCTGAAGCTGTACAATTCACCCTATGCTGTCGAATACCTTTCCCGGTTAGACCTTTCCTCCGCTGATGACATCATCGCCCGGTTGTCGCCGGACGTCCGTTCGTACATGGAACAGTTGATGACCAGTCGTAAATATTATCTGCGGAAAGAGGCATTCGATTTTCTTGAAGCGTGCAGCGCGGCGGGAAAAACCGGTCAATTGATTTTATTGGGTGCCGGGAACTCCCCCTTAGCGATTCACCTTGCCGAAAATTTCCCCCAGTCAATGGTCTGGGATATTGCAATGAATCTGAGCCCGGAAAAATCAGCCTTCTCCGGTTCGCTTCTGCCTCATCTTCACTTGATAGACTGTGTGGTTACGAATGACGAGGAGTGGGCGGACCGTCTTCATTTCACCGGTTTCGATCCGACCCAACCATCCCTGTTTGTCCTGGAAAACCTGTACTTCTACATCTCTTCTCAGGAGATGCGTGGAATTATCTGCCGCGCCAGGCAGCTGAATGGTATCCTAAGCGGCGATTTCATGCTTAACCAAGCATCCGTTTCGGACTTGGCTCGTACCGCTCTCCGTGCCACCTTTGATGCCCTGAAGGGGAATGCCGACTTCGGCAGCATGCGTTTTTATTCCCGGCTCGAATTCGCTTCCCTACTCGATGTTTGCGGTTACAGGGATATACGGTTTCAGCCGATCAGCAGGATACAGTTGCAAAGAACCGGTTCTCCCGCTCCTTTTGAGACTGAAAACGGCTCGCCTATCGAAATGTGGTCGGTCCGATAACCGCTCTTTCGCTATCTTTGGGATACTGAAGCAATGGATCCCATCATCAATAAAGTCGCTGAAAGCGGCTTGATCACCATCGATCTTGAAGAACTTCATGTTCCGGGAGAACGCGTCTTGTTCGACATCCGTTCCTGGCTGTATGAAGAATTGATCTTGCGTGAAAAGGATTTCCGCGAACAGATCAAGGAGCTGGACTGGTCCGCTTTTTCAGGGAAGCATGTCGCTGTCACTTGCAGTGCCGATGCCGTCATACCGGTTTGGGCCTACATGCTCATTGCCGCTTCACTGGCTCCTTATGCACAGACGACTGTCTTCGGTAGCCTCGAACGGTTGGAGGAATCGCTTTTTCTGGAACGACTGAACTGCTTGGATCTTTCTGTCTACAAGGACCAGCGCGTGATTATCAAGGGCTGCTCGGCCGTACCTGTTCCTGTCTCCGCTTACTTCCACCTTACCTCTCTGTTACAGCCGATTGTCAAATCGGTCATGTATGGTGAGCCCTGCAGTACGGTTCCGGTCTACAAGCGGAAGTAAGGCACGGGTTTCACCTGAACGCTTTGGTTATTTCGTTCTTCGGCAACAATAGCTGAATACCTATCTTTACGACATGGAACTGAAAGAAGGAAAGTATGTAACCGGTAATGTCGACTTGCTCGGTGTAGCGGAGGAGTTCGGAACACCGTTATATGTTTACGATGCTGCCGTCATACGACGACAGTACGAGCGGATCGTCCACGCTTTTTCAGGGGTTGATCTTCGTATAAAGTATGCGTGCAAGGCCAACACCAATATTTCCGTCCTTAAACATATCCGCTCCCTGGGAGCCGGATTGGATGCGGTATCCATCGAGGAAGTCGAGCTGGGCATCCGCTGCGGATTCACTCCGTCTGAAATACTGTTCACGCCGAACGGTGTCGCTTACGAGGAGATCCGTCGTGCGGTGGCGTTGGGAGTGACCATTAACATCGATAACCTTTCAGTACTCGAGCTCTTCGGGCACGAGTACGGCGATAAGGTTCCCTGTTGCATTCGCTTCAATCCCCATATCCAGGCAGGCGGAAATTCGCATATTCAGACCGGACACATCGACTCCAAATTCGGCATTTCGGTGTATCAATCCCGGCACGTCGAACGGATCGTCAAGAGTTGCCGGTTGCGCGTGGAGGGGTTGCACATTCACACCGGTTCAGAGATCCTGGATGCGTCCGTCTTTCTGCGTATGGCCGAACTGATGTTCGACCTGGCACAGTCTTTCCAGGACCTTCGTTTCATCGATTTCGGCAGCGGCTTCAAGGTCGCTTACAAGGAAGGCGATGCCACCACGGATATCGAAGAGTTGGGCGGAGAACTCACTTCACGCTTCCGTGAATTCTGTAAACAGTACGGGCGGGACCTACAGCTATGGTTCGAACCCGGAAAATTCCTGGTCAGCGAAAGCGGTATTCTGCTGGTACGGGTGAATGTCGTCAAACAGACGCTTGCAACGGTATTCGCCGGGGTGGACAGCGGACAGAATCATCTGATCCGTCCTATGTTCTATGATGCTTACCATCACATCATCAATATCAGTAACCCGGAAGGCAAGCAGCGTATTTATTCGGTGGTAGGCTACATTTGCGAGACCGACACCTTCGGATCCGACCGGCGTCTGTCCGAAGTCCGGGAAGGGGATGTCCTTGCCATTTTGAACGCAGGAGCATACGGTTTTTCGATGTCCAACAATTACAATTCCCGTTTTCGACCGGCAGAAGTCATGATTCTGGACGGTAAGGCCTCCCTGATCCGGAAGCGCGAAACCATGGAAGACTTGCTGAGGAACCAGGTGGACATCATCGCCTGATTTCTTATTTTTGTGGAGATTCCTGGTCATGTCGAATTCCTCCACACAGTTCCTTCAGGATGCCGAAACAAAGGTGTTCGATTCCGAACACCGGAGGAAATTGGCGTTCAATATCCTTCAGTACGACAAAAAGGTTGATGAAGGGAAGCACCAATATCGTGATTTCGATACCGCCAGGCAGCGCGCGAATTTCCTCAAGTGGCGCACGATCGAACAGTTGGACAAGCACCTGATCGAGTTCGAAGCCAATTTCATCAAGCGGGGCGGAAAGGTCATCTGGGCCAATGATGCGGAAGAGGCGATGCGCGAAATCGTCCGCATTCTCACTGCAGCCGGAGCCAAGACCGTAGTCAAATCGAAGTCGATGACCACGGAAGAGATCCACGTGAATGAGGGTTTGGCGAAAGCAGGAATAGAATCCATTGAAACGGATCTCGGGGAATTCATCGTACAGCTACGGGAAGAGCCGCCGTATCATATCGTCACGCCGGCGATGCACCTTTCGAAGGAAGATGTGGCGCAGACCTTCCACGAGAAATATCACCTTCCGATCGAAAGCACCCCTAAGCAGATCACCGCTTTTGTCCGTGAACGTCTTCGCGAGAAATACCAACGTGCCGATGCCGGAATAACCGGTGCCAACTTCCTGATCGCTGACACCGGTTCCATTGCCGTGACCGAGAACGAAGGGAATGCGTTGATGTCGGTCGCTTTTCCTAAAATACATATCGCAATTGCGGGCATCGAGAAGATGATCCCCTCCCTGACCGATCTGGACCTCTACTGGCCGTTGTTGGCGACACACGGTACCGGTCAGAACATCACCGTCTACAATTCCATCCTTTCAGGGCCTAAGACGACTGAAGAGCACGATGGCCCCGAAGAGATGTATGTGATTTTGCTTGACAACGGTCGCACGAACCTTCTGGCGCAGCCCGACCAGCGACAGGCGTTGTACTGTATCCGTTGCGGCGCCTGCCTGAACGGTTGTCCTATCTATAAGGGCGTAGGCGGACATGCCTACGGTTCCACGTACAGCGGACCGATCGGCTCCGTGATAACGCCGCATTACAAGGGGATGAAAGAGTTCAAGCATCTGAGTTATGCATCCTCTCTCTGCGGAAAATGCACAGAGGTCTGTCCCGTGCGTATCGATCTCCATAAGCTTTTGCTGTTCAACCGACGCGACTCGGCTGAACAGTCTTTGAATCCGCGTACGGAGCGCTGGGTGTTTTACTTTTGGAAGCGTGCAATGCTCAGCCGTCGCTTGATGAATCAGGGTAACGCAAAGATGAAGAATTTCGTACTGCGGAATTTCTTCCGAAAGAACTGGGGCGATCGCCGGGCATTACCGGAAGTGGCGACGCGATCATTCAATGACGAATGGCTTCAACGCAGAGGCCGTCAAGGCGCCTGAACCGTTTCAATTTCCCTGATTCTTGGCAGCCAGTTGCTGATTCCGCTCACCGATCAGCTGTAAGATCATCTTATAGTCGCTGAGGGATACCGGACGGATGGAAACCAGGTCGTCAGGTGTCACGTGTTCTATCAATTCCATACATGCTTCACGGTCGAACCGGTCAAAGGCATTCTTGTAAGCCTGCATGTTTTCCTGTGGAACGAAGAAGTACTCCACTTGCGAGCGTTGCAGATTAAAGCGGTTAATCAGGATACCCGGTTCTTTGCGACCGTCCCAAAATGTGAACATGGAATAGACGTTGATGGCGTCTTGGATCTCAAGTGCTGTCATGGCGCTTTGTTTTCAGGGAAAATAGGACGCCGGGTCCGGGACAACAATCAAACTTGGTCAAAACACCCCAGCGGGAGGGGAATGAACTTAAATAGATGGCCGAACGTACCTCCTTAGCAGATGCGAAATCAGTCCAAGAAACGGTTCAGAAGGACCAGTCGTGCTGATCCAGTTCCTCGATACAACGTGTAAGGAGTGAAATGCTGCCGGCGATATCATCTTTGTCGGCCATTTCAATGACCTGGTGGATGTGACGAGTCGGTATGGAGACGGCTCCGGCGATTGCACCGGTCTTACCCATCCGCTGAATGCCTGCAGTATCCGTACCTCCGGCCTGCAGGATTTCAGGTTGCCATTTTATGTTGTGTTTGTCGGCCGTCTTTTTCATGTAATCCACCATCCGGACATCGCAAATAGTGGAGGAGTCCATGATCTTGATGGCGGTGCCTTTCCCCAGGCGGGTTACCTGCTCGTGAGGTTGGGAACCGGGAACATCATAAGCGATGGTCGTGTCGAGTCCGAAACCGAAATCCGGTTCAATGTGATGCGCGGCGACATGCGCGCCGCGAAGACCGACCTCCTCCTGAACGGTGAAAACTCCGTAAACGTCATACGGCGGGTTCTTGAGCATCCGTAATGTTTCAATCAAAATGAAAACCGAAACACGGTTGTCGATCGACTTGCAATTGACGCAATTGCCCATTTCGATCAGTTCCCGTTGACGGGTTACGGGATCGCCGACACGTACCAGCTTTTGGACCTCTTCTTTCGGCAATCCGAGATCGATGAAGAAGTCGGAAATCTGCGGCATCTTGTTTCGTTCTTCGGGCGACATGAGGTGGATAGGTTTGGAGCCCATCACTCCTACAAGGTCTTTCCGACCATGGACGATCACCCGTTGCGCAACCAGGGTTTTCGGGTCGAAGCCGCCAAGCGTATGGAAGCGGAGGAATCCGTTGTCATCCATATGCGTGACCATGAATCCGATTTCATCCATGTGTGCGGCGACCATCACCTTCTTGGCGGATGCGCCTTTCCGGATGGCGGTCACATTCCCCATGTTGTCGATACGGATGTCGTCGCAGAGCGGTCGAATTTCGCGCAAGACGATTTCGCGCACACGCGATTCGAATCCCGGCGCACCGGCTATTTCGCAGATTTCTTTCAGAAGAGGGATATTGATGGACATGAATGGAGATGTTGTCTGGCTATTGAAAGGACAGGGATTGAATCAGTGATTAGTATTCAAAACACAATCAGTACTCACTTCACTCTTCCGAGTTTGATCATGTTCGTGCGGCCTTGTTCTTCGAGCGGGATACTGGCGAGGTTGATGAGTATATCCCCGCTTTCGACGTATCCTTTCTCCTTGAGCAATTGCTGTAATTCAGTGATGGTTTCGTCCGTGGTCACGTTCCGGTCATAGTAGAAGGAGCGGACACCCCAGACAAGGCTCAGCACGCTCATCAGCGACGGGACGTCCGTGAAAATGAAAACGGAAGCATCCGGTCGTTGAGCAGAAACCTGGTAGGCGGTATAACCGGATCGTGTCATTCCTACGATCGCTTTGGCTCCGACTTGGGATGCCATGACGCATGCGTTATAACAGACCGAGTCGGATATGAAGTTCTTGCTTGTCACCTCCGGTGCATGCAGCCGGTTGTATGGATAGGACTCCTGTTCGATGTTCGAGATGATGTCCCGCATCCTCTCAACCACCTTGACGGGATATTTCCCGACCGAAGTCTCGCCGCTGAGCATGACGGCGTCTGCGCCGTCCAGGACTGAATTTGCCACGTCGTTCACTTCTGCGCGCGTAGGAGCGTGGTTGGTGATCATGCTTTCCATCATCTGCGTGGCGATGATGACCGGCTTACAAGCTGCGATGCATTTACGGACGAGCATCTTCTGTATCAGCGGAACCTGTTCCATCGGCATCTCGACACCCAGATCCCCGCGCGCAACCATCAATCCGTCGGCCTCCACGATGATCCGGTCGATTTCCTGCAAAGCCTCCGGCTTTTCGATTTTCGCTATCACACGTATCTTCTTTTCCGCCCTCGCAATGATGTTCTTCAGTTCGAGGATATCTTTCGCATTACGGACGAAGGACAAGCCGATCCAATCCACATCCATGCTGATGGCGAAATCCAGGTCCTCCAGGTCTTTCTTCGTCAGACAGGGGAGTGAAATGCGGGTGTTAGGCAGGTTGACACCTTTCCTTGATGACAAGATGCCACCGCTTTCCACCATCGCCTTCACGAGGTCTTTGCGATTGGTATCCGTGACCCGAAGTTTCAGTTTTCCGTCATCGATGAGGACCGTGTCACCTACATTAACGTCGGAAGGGAACTGCAGGTAGTTCATGTATACCAGTCCGTTCTCACCGACACACTCATGGGAGGAGAATCGGATTTCATCGCCCTGCTCCAGTGGCATGGCATTCTCTTTCACGTCACCGATCCGTAGTTTAGGCCCCTGAAGGTCCACCAGTATGGCGGTGTTGAGACCAAGTTCCCGGTTGATGGAGCGGATGTGACGGATCACTTCCCGGTGGTGAGTATAGTCTCCGTGCGAGAGGTTGATGCGGCAGACATCAACGCCCGCCCGTACCAACTCCTTTAGTGTCTCCGGCGAGGAGGAAGCAGGGCCGATAGTGGCGACGATTTTTGTCTTATTGAAAGGTATCATGATAGATTTTTGGAGCAGCAATAGTCAGAATAGCAAATTCTCTTTCGAGCGAAGGCCGGCCACTTCTATGGGGAACACTGCCTGGAACTGATCGATCTCCTTGAGGGATTTCACAAGTGCTGAACGGTCAATATCGGACATGCCGGATTTGACCACCAGAAAGAAGTCCATTTGACGCTGTTCCGGAATCAACAATCCGTTTTCAGTTTTGTTTCCAAGGATATAATACTGGTCTTCCTGTTCGTTGACGAACTTGAAGTGGGGGAAGCCGATTTCCTGTCCTCTTTTCTTTTCAAACACCAGATAATCCTCTTTCCGTTCAAGGGTGATGCCCAAAGCAAGATTCACATCACGGGTGACCCGGTAATCACGATGACTGGTCACGATACCGATCAGTACGAAATCGTAATCGTCATCATCCAGTTTAAGGACATTCTTCGGCATGTCATGGCGAAGATAACAACGATCCGTCCCGATGAAGCGGGCGGGTGCAAGTTATTGCGATCAGTTGCCGGGGATTTTCAGCGCAACGATTGCACGCTCGGCAGCGATCTGTTCGGCTCGTTTCTTGGACCAGTCTTCGCCACGGGAGACCTCGTTCCCGTCGACCAGCAACCTTACACGCAAGAGCCTTTTTCCGCCATTGTCCACCTCTTCCAGCAGTTCGAATTCGACCGTATGGCGCTCGCGTTGTGCCCAGTTGATGAGTCGGCTTTTATAATTGGTGTCTGCCTGCTCGATCTCTTCCAGGTCGATGTGATGCCGGATGAACCGTCGTAGGATCAGTTTACGCGTCACCTCGTAACCGCGGTCGATGTAGACCGCACCGATCAGCGCCTCGAAAGCATCGCCGTAGGCCGACCGGTTCTTCGCGCCCGGGTCGATGGAGGCTTCCATGAACTGGTTGATGCCGAGTTTGAGTGCCAGCCGGTTCAGGTTCTCGCGGTTCACGATCCGGCTGCGCATCTCCGTCAGGAATCCCTCCTCTTTGAAGGGGAATTTCTTGAAAAGCAGTTCGGCGATAACCGCACCAAGTACCGCATCTCCCAGGTACTCGAGGCGTTCGTTGGAAAGCCGGATACCGCTCGGATGTTCCGCCGCTGTCGAGCGGTGCCGGAAAGCAAGGTGGTAGACTGCCAGGTTCCCTGGAGTGAAGCCGAGTAGATTTCGCAGCGAGGCGATGAACTTCCTGTCGGAAGAAAAAAGGGAACGGATATGGGCGAGCAGACTCAAAGGAGACCTGTTGACCTGCCGGGAGTTCCGGATCAGGGCTTGTACTTACGGAAGATGACGGACGCGTTGTGCCCTCCGAAACCGAATGTGTTGCTCAAGGCTACGTTCACCGTGCGTTTCTGTGCCTTGTTGAAGGTGAGGTTCAGTTTCGGGTCGAATGCGGGATCGTCCGTGAAATGGTTGATGGTCGGAGGAATGGTGTCGTGCATGATCGCCATGACCGAAGCCATCGCTTCGATTGCGCCGGCTGCACCCAGCAGGTGGCCCGTCATCGACTTGGTCGAGCTGATGTTGAGGCGGTAGGCATCTTCACCGAATACGGTCTGGATGGCTTTAATTTCCTGCGGATCGCCGATAGGAGTGGAGGTGCCGTGCACGTTGATGTAATCGACTTCGGAGGTGGAGATTCCGGCATCTTCCAACGCTGCACGCATGACATTAGCGGCTCCGAGGCCTTCGGGGTGCGGTGCAGTCAGGTGGTAGGCATCGGCCGACATTCCGCCGCCGATCATTTCCGCATATATTTTTGCTCCACGCGCCAATGCATGCTCTAGCTCTTCGAGAATGAGACAACCTGCACCTTCGCCGAGTACGAAACCGTCGCGGTCCAGATCGAACGGGCGCGAAGCGGTCTTGGGGTCGTCATTACGGGTAGAGAGTGCCTGCAGGGCATTGAATCCGCCGACGCAGGTTTCATTCATCGTCGACTCGGAACCGCCGGAGATGAACATGTTGGCTTTGCCGAGGCGGATATAATTGAACGCGTCGATAAGCGCGTTCGTAGAAGAGGCGCAGGCGGAGACGGTCGTGAAGTTAGGACCGCGGAAACCGAACTTCATCGAGATGTGGCCGGATGCGATATCGGCGATCATCTTTGGAATGAAGAAAGGGTTGAAGCGGGGCGTTCCGTCGCCGCGTCCGAATGCGATCACTTCGTCCTGGAATGTTTTGAGTCCGCCGATACCCGAACCCCAAATCACGCCGACACGGTCGTGGTTGATGGTCTCCAGGTTGATACCGGCATCCTTGACCGCCTCTTCGGCAGCGACAAGGGCGTATTGGGAGAAGCCGTCGAGCTTACGCGCTTCTTTGCGGTCGAAATAATTGTTCGGGTCGAAGTCTTTGACTTCGCAGGCGAAACGCGTTTTGAACTTGGAGACGTCGAATTTAGTGATGGGACCGGCGCCGCTGACACCGTTCACCAATCCGTTCCAGAAAGATTCAGGGGTGTTACCAAGGGGCGTCAGTGCACCCAGACCGGTTACAACGACACGTTTCAGTTGCATGCTGCGAGTGTATGAAAAGGGAAATCGTACTTATTGAAAATGAAAACAGGATCCGATGCCCGGTAATTCAGCCAACGGATCCTGCATGGAGAGGTAACGATTATTTTACGTTCTTCTCGATATAGTCAATGGCCTGACCTACCGTGGAGATCTTTTCGGCCTGATCGTCCGGAATGGCGATGTTGAATTCTTTTTCGAATTCCATGATCAGCTCAACCGTGTCGAGCGAATCTGCGCCCAGGTCATTGGTGAAGCTTGCTTCAGGAGTTACTTCTTTGTCGTCCACACCGAGTTTGTCAACGATGATGGAGCGCACTTTTGCTGCAATTTCAGACATGATTCTCTGATTTAGGATTTGGTGGGTTAATTAAGGGTGCAAATTAACAGGGAATAGATTGAAAATCAAAATCGGCAGCGAGTAGTTATTTTTATGGAAATCAATTGATTAGCCATATTCGGCTACGATTACGGTGGGACAGAAGGTGACAGAAGTAAAAAGAAAAAGGCTTTTGTTTCCAAAAGCCTTTCAATCAATTACTTACGGAGCCCCAACTTATTTCAAGAACAGCTTGACTAATTCATAGAATCCTGCGGCCAGCAGGGCTGATACCGGAATGGTCAGCACCCAGGCCCAGACCAGATTGACTGTGACGCCCCAACGGACGGCCGACAGACGCTTGGTAGCGCCGACCCCGATGATGGAACCGGTGATGGTATGTGTCGTTGAAACAGGAATTCCCTTGATGGTTTCTCCACCGATTTTCCAAGGGAACTTCAATCCTTCAGTGAAGAACAGGGTAATGGCACCTGCGGTTTCGGCAGCCACGCCTTCGAACGGGGTGACCTTGGTGATCTTGCTGCCCATGGTCTTGACGATTTTCCATCCGCCGCTCAGGGTGCCGGCACCGATTGCCGCATAACAGGCCAAAGGAACCCACGTCGGAAGCTCTTTCATGCTACCTATACTGCCGCTTGCGATGAGCGACACGCCGATGATGCCCATCACTTTCTGGGCATCGTTACCGCCGTGGCCGATCGAGAAGGCGGCCGAGGAAATCAGCTGCAGCCTTTTGAAGATCACGTTCGTTTGGGTGCTGTTCATCGAGCTGAGGAACAGGGTGGTGACTCCGATGACAAGCACGATGAAGCCGAGCAGAAGCCACTTGAAGTTGGCGCCGTGGAAAACCACTTTCAGCCAATAGGTTTCGAAGTTGTTCTTCAGATTCGACGTATCGAATCGCTCTTTTGGATCCGAGTCTTCGCTGATGCGGTGGATTTCAAGCACGCTCCAGCCGGTCTTCAGTTTGCTTAGTTTCTTAGAGAGTGAATCGGTCAGCGCGGTGTTTTCCGCCACCTCGCCGGTCTTTTTAAGGAAATCGGTACGTACCACGTAGACGGTACCGGTCTTGTCGGGTTGACCAAGGCTGTCTTTACCCGTTCCGATGACCGGTACAAGTTCTTTTGCCGAAGCATCCTTGAACGTGAGCGCCTTTTTCAGATCATCCTTGCTCACCTTCGATTCGAATCGGAGGGTGTACGAACTGCCCCCGTTGAAGTCCTTTTTATATTCCAGCACAGTTGAAACGGCCCAACACACTCCGACGATGATTCCGATGGAGACCAGTTTCATCCAAGCCGCTTTCCGGAAGGAGTTGAGGAACCAGATGGAGATGAGGTAGGACATGATCATCCCGGCTACCGGTGCCACGACTATGAAGATGACGGTCGCCCATACTACACCGGATCGCACCGCTTCCACGCCGTATGCTGCGAGGAAGGCGCCGGCGAAACCGCCGATCAGTGTGTGAGAGGAGGAAGAAGGGATGCCGTACCACCAGGTAAGCAGGTTCCAGGTGATGGCGGCCAGCAGACCGGAAAAAATCATCGGCAACGGATTCATGTCCGGCGCCGTGAACTTGTCCTGGACCGTCTTTGCGATGGTATTGGCGACGCTGTGGTCCTTGAAGATGAAGAAGGCGATGAAATTGAATAGGGCGGCCCAGATCACGGCGCTCAGCGGAGAGAGCACCTTCGTGGAGACGACCGTGGCGATCGAGTTGGCGGCATCGTGGAATCCGTTGATGAAATCGAACGCGAGCGCAAGGAAGATGACTACGATCAGTAGTGTCATGGAGGTGGTACTTATTAGGCCTTGATCAGGCTTGTTTGACGATGATCGTTTCGATGGCGTTAGCGACATCTTCGCACTTATCGGTGGCGGTCTCCAGCGCGGAGAGCACCTCTTTCAGCTTGATGATCTCCACGGCGTTCTTTTCGTCTTCGAAAAGACGGGCGACAGCATTGTCGAAGAGGTCGTCCGCGTGGTTTTCGATGCTGTTGATCTTTACGAGCGACTCACGGATGCGCGGGATGTTGCGCATGCTGCGCAGGCTTCCGACAGCATTATCCAGTTCATTAGCGCACTGGAGGATCAGTTCGGCGAGCTTGATCATTGCCGGATGGACGGTCTCTACTTTATAGAGTTCGATCCGCTTGGCGGAACCGTGGATGTAGTCGATGATATCGTCCAGTCCGCCCGCCAGATACTGGATGTCTTCCCGGTCGAACGGTGTGATGAACGTCGTGGCCAGTTCATTGAAGATCGTATGGGTGATCTCGTCCCCTTTGTGTTCCAGGTTTTCAATCTGGCGGATCAGGTCGGCACGCTTGTTGCGATCAGAGGTCGTCATCATTTCATACAGCACTTTTGAAATGACCACCAGGTTTGCCGAAGCCTGTTCCAGCAGCGGGATGAACTTCCGGTCTTTCGGCACCAGATATTGGAAAATACTGTTCAGTGACATGGATCTTGGGGGATTTTCGTGTTTAAATTCGCAGGCAAAGTAATCCAATTTCAAGCCCCCATTGTTAACCCAGTGTTAATTCCTTCACAGGAATCCTAACAACCGATCATGAAACGAATCGCGATTCTGGCCTCCGGTTCCGGCACTAATGCCGAACAGATCGTGCGTCATTTCGCCGATTCCGCGGACATCCGGGTTGAACTGATCCTGACCAACAACCCCGAAGCGGGAGTCATCGCCCGTGCGGAACGGTTAGGTATTCCATGCACCGTGTTTACCCGTTCCGAATTCCTGGATGAAAACGGTATACTCGGGACTTTACGTTCCGGCGGAATCGATTTTATCATCCTGGCCGGTTTCCTGTGGCTTGTGCCACAGCACCTTGTCAGGGCCTACCATGGCCGTATGCTGAATATCCATCCTGCGCTCCTGCCATCTTTCGGCGGAAAGGGGTTCTATGGCATGCATGTTCACCGGGCCGTCGTCGCATCCGGTGCCATCATGTCCGGCATCACCGTTCACGAGGTCAACGAGCAGTTCGATGAAGGGGATATCGTTTTCCAGGCGGCGTGTCATGTCGCCGAAGATGACACCCCTGAACGTCTCGCGGAAAAGATCCATGAACTCGAACACAGGTACTTCCCGACCGTCATTCGTAAATTCATTCTTGGAGCAGCCTCACAGGCTGACGGCTCTTGACAGCATTCACTCAAAAACGCAAACTGTTTCTGTTGCTGCCTGCCATCCTCCTGATGGCAGGACTGCACCTCTGGCAATCCGTACGTTTCGGATCCGGTTCCGATACGGTCGCAAGAGCAGAGCAGCGAATGGCGGAGCAGGACCGCGGGATAGGCATCCGTCTGGATGAATTGCTTCGCATCGCCGACTCCGCTTCCGGTAATTTTCTGCCATCCGCGGTGGATGTCAATCCGGGTACTGTATTCTTCCTCTATGATAAAGGTCGCATGGTCCGCTGGACCGATCATGAACCGGATCTTCCGTATCTCCTTTCGGATACCCTTAAGGACCGTTCGCTTGTATCTCTTCCAAACGGCGTATTCTGGTTGCGAATAAAACGGGCGGGCGACCGGGCAGCGGTCGGACTTTTTCTCGTCCGTCATCAATATGCTTACGAAAACCGATACCTGCGCAACGAATTCAATCCGGCGTTAGGACTTCCCTCCGGACTTCGAAGCGGTGAAGGTCCGCTGCTCCATGCGCCCGACGGAAGCGTCATCTCGTCCTTATCTAACGACGGATTCACCATAGAGGCGGATCAGCCGCTTGTTTCGGTCGCTTGGTGGCTCGCCATCCTGCTGCTTCTGATCGGAGCCGCCTATCCGGGAGCACTTCAGCCGCGCCACCGCACACTGATCGCCTTGGGAATCATCCTTCTTCGCATTTGGTCCGCCAAGACCGAACTTCCGGCCTACCTCTATGCGACCCAGTTGTTCAGTCCATCGCTGTATGCCAGTACCTGGTTTGCGGATTCACTCGGAGACTTGCTCCTGAACGTGTTGGTCGTCCTTACGGCTGTCACTTTGCTTCCGCTGCGGCTTCGTATCGGGCGAAACGCTGCAATCATCCTGCTTACGTCGGTTGTCGCTTTTTTCCTTGCGGTCGATTACATGGTGGTAAAGGGACTCGTACTGGATTCCAGGATATCCTTCAACAGCGACGATCTTTCCTCGATCGACCTCAATACGGTTCTTGCATTGCTCGCATTGGCGGTACTGTATCTGTCCGAGTCGGTCGTCCTCCTTCGGATGTTTCCTGTCTCCTTCGTCCGATGGAACGTGCGCAGTGCCGTTATCATTCTTGTTGTCGTTTCCCTGTTCACCGGGTTGACACTTAACGGATTCACACTTGAGAAAGAACTGGAAGAACGCCTGCAGGTGGCCCAGCGTGTCGGCATGCAACGGGATCCGG
>JBJOMA010000242.1:0-9054 GCA_046052625.1 Bacteroidota bacterium | reverse complement strand
TCGATGCCATTGATTCGTTTCAGGCGTATGCGAATCGTTTTGAAAGTGATTTCCGGAACGAAATCCTGCACCAAGCCTCTGTTTCTGTAAAATATGAGGGATATATTCAAAAGGAGAATGAGCTGGTTGACCGCTTCTCCCGCTTGGAGGATTTATACCTGAAGGAAGATTTCGATTACCTGGCACTACCCGCACTATCCATGGAGGCTCGGCAGAAGCTTTCTGCCATCCGTCCGAAAAGCCTGGGACAGGCCTCGCGCATCAGCGGTGTTTCCCCTGCCGACATTTCGGTCCTTATGGTACATTTGTCCAGATAATTCGTTTTTAAGCCCTTTTATGTGTTCCACGTGGAACATTCTAAAGATGTCGAAACGATTTATTGTGAATGTTTCACGTGAAACATAAGAAATCATGGAAAATCTCTTGAATTGCCCTGTTTGTGAAGGTTCCTCCTTCGAAATTCATCATACCAGCACGGACTACACGGTTTCTGGAAAAACGTTCGACGTGCAGAAATGCAATTCCTGCGGATTTCTATTCACCAACCCCCGACCATCTCAGGCTGAAATCGGACCCTTTTACGAAAGCAAAGACTACATAAGCCATTCAAACAGTAAAAAGGGACTTTTTAACAAGGTTTACCAGCAAGTTCGAGATATTGCCATTCATCAAAAAACAGATCTGATTTCGAAATTGACAGGATTAGATGGCCTTTCACTGCTGGATATCGGCTGTGGCACAGGAGAGTTCTTGGCCGGTTGTAAAGCAAAAGGATGGAGTGTAAGAGGAGTAGAACCCGGTAATGCCGCCAGAGAGCAGGCAATTACTAACCACGGTTTACAAGTGACAGGGGAAGAGTATCTCAATAAAAGCACGGATTCATATGATGTAATTACCATGTGGCATGTATTGGAACATGTACATGACCTGAACCCCCGCATCGACCAAGTATATCGATTATTGAAAAGGGAAGGAGTGTTGATCATTGCAGTGCCGAATCACACTTCATACGATGCGTCTGCCTATGGTAAATACTGGGCTGCCTGGGATGTTCCAAGGCACTTGTACCATTTTTCTCCGGCAACAATCAAGAAACTACTTTTAAAGCACGGATTCAGGCACACGGGATCTTATCCGATGAAATTCGATGCCTATTATGTTTCATTACTCAGCGAAGGCTATACCAAAGGAAAAAAGCAAAATGTCTTTGGACTTTTAAAAGGCTTCAGGTCGAACATAGCGGCAAATAAAAACGCAGAGAAATATTCTAGCGTTATCTATGTGTTCAAGAAATCCTGAGCTTTCAGGACTTATTCCAGGTAAAGGAAAACGCGGATCCGCTTCCGGGCGTCGAATCAACCACCACTTTCCCTCGTTGCTGCTCAACGATTTTCTTGACTATCGCCAGACCCAAACCTACACGCCCTCCGTTATCCTTAGACTGAAGCGTGTGGAAGAGTCCAAAAACCTTCTCCTGGTGATCTTTGCGAATACCCTTACCGTTATCTGTAACCGTAAACTCGAACGCATTACCAAGATCTTTGAAGGTCACAGATATTCGCTTGACTGACTCATCGTTATGCGTAATTCCGTTGTGAATCAAATTCTTAAAAACCTCTTTTAATTTAACAGTATCAACCTGCATTTCGGGTAATTCGTCCGGCACTTCCAGAACAACATCTGTTGTTGGAGAAATTTCTTCTATTGCCTTGTTAATCAGTGTCTTAACAGAAATGTGCTCCTGTATATGATCTCTTCCGGCAGTTCTGCTGTAATGAAGGATACCGTCGAGCATGGCTTGCATACGTTCCGTTCTGGATTTCATCATGCCCAACAACTCAGCGACAGAAGGACAGCACTTTTCGGATAATTCCTCTTCAATAAAAGAAGCCAAAGTCGACAAACCCCTGAGGGGTGCCTTCAGATCATGTGAAACGACATACACATATTCATCCAATTCCTTTTCGGCGTGCTGAAGGTCTTGTGAAGCGGCTTCGATCCTCCGCGTTAATTCCTTGTTACTGATATACGTCGTAAGACGATGGCAAATGATATCGGATCCGTCAGAGAGCCGGTAAACATCTGAATAACCGATTGACAGCAACTCCTGTACAGACCCGTCGATACGTCCATCTGATAATAAAATCAAAGGGAATCCCGCAACGGCTCTGACAAAATCAATGATCAAACAATTACCGCCAACATGCATATCTGCACCGACAACAATCGCAGCATATCTGTCTTCCAACGAAGTGATCTCGAAGGAAGGAACACAAGTCAATACGTCTACAGCAATGCGTGACGATAGTGCTGCATGAAAAGAACTATCTCCGGTGATTAAAAGAACACGGGCATTACCCGAAGCTAAGTTTGTAGTTGCGTTATCCATTCTGTTTCAATGATTCACATACAATTGTGAAGCTAAAACAGTCCGGATGCATAAAACATCGAATGAGAGGAGAAACTTACAGCTAAACGCCTTTGCTATTATTTATTTGATTTTCAATTGAATATGTGGCTCTTCAAGACTACATTTTAATCAGTTTTCTTACAACTCTTCTGATATTGTCAGAGATTACTAATACATAGGTCCCGGCGGGCAAATTGCCTGTATCAATTGTATGCTCCGCAGTCCTGGTATTGAACTTGAAATCGTGAATAATAACCGTACGTCCAAGCGCATCGGTCAAGAGGATAAAGCAAGAAACAGGCTGTTGACCGTAATAACGGATGATCAGCTGATCGTTAAACGGAACCGGATAAATGCGAAGATTAAAGTCCGCTATCAGCTCATCCAACCCGACCAATGAAACATGCTGGGGTTGTGAAATCGCTCTGCAACCGGAACTGTTCGTGACCGCCACGGAATAATTGCCCGATTGAAGCGCCAGATACCTGTAGGAATTTGAACCGACGATAAGACTACCATTGTAATACCATTGATAACCGGCATAGCCCTGTGGTGCCAACAGCGTATCGCCGGACTGGATGAAGGATGGAATAGGAGGAACGCTGGCTATATGAATCAGATTGGTGACAGTTATTTGATCAGAACCTGCGGGATTAGTGACCTGCAGGATTACCGGATAGTCGCCCACCGCAGGATAACATATTCCGGAAGGATTAGCAGCAGTGGAAAAGGATGGTGTGGCGCCCGGGAACGACCAATTCCATCCGGTCGCATTCTGTGCTAGTGATAAAAAGGAAGTACAACCATTGACACAAAAAGATGAGTCGCTGCATACAAAGGCAGCAACCGGCGCCAGAGAACAATCGGTAACATGCACGAAATCTGTAAACGTTCGAGACGCGGAACAGGCGTTATTGCCGGCAGTTAAGGTTACATCGTAGTCTCCGGGAGTGTTATAGCAAACCTGACCGACATTGCTGACCCCGGAAGTTCCGGGCACTGCACCGGAGAAAGACCACTGCCACTGGATTGGCGCTCCTGTCGATTGATCTGAAAAAGAAATGCAGTCTCCGGCACAAATAAGCGTATCGCTGCAAGCGACCTGTACAACCGGCGAAATATATACACTGACAATTGAGCCGGGTAACGATTGGGAAGTACAACCTAAAGCGGAAACGGCAGACAAGTAAACGCTGTAACTGCCGGGTGATGTATAGACATGAACCGGGGAAGCTGCAGTAGAAGAAGTGCCGTCTCCGAAATCCCAACTGTATGTAGATGCCCCCGATGTTCCATTCGTAAACTGCACGATAACAGTATCACAACCTGCAGAAGGATTATTTGTAAAACTGACAATCGGAGGGCTCTGTACCAGAACGCTGTCAGAATAGGCTGCCTGACAGCCATTATTGTCCGTTGCGATTAGTGTAACCGGATAAACACCCGGCAAGGTATAAGAATGTGATGTCGGATTAACCGATGAATTTGAGCCGTCTCCGAAACTCCACTGATAAGAAATGATGGATCCGACGGGAGAGGCCTGAAAAAGAATGGGAGTTGATATGCAACCGTCATTGTGATTGACCGAAATACTAAAAGGTGCACTTGCGGTGATATAGGCTGTGTCTGTACCCGTGCATCCATTCTGTGAAACAGTAAGTACAACAGGAAATGTTCCTGCCGTACCGAAAACGTGCGAAGGACCAAAACCGGCAGCCGTTGTCCCGTCCCCGAAATCCCAAGAATAGGTTGCACCCGTATACTGTTGGTGTCCAAATGATACGGTCAACGGATAACATCCATTAGCGGACGAAGGGGTAATCGTTGCATCCGGAACCGGAAAAGCTGTGATTTGTAATGTCTGTGATGCATCGCAAGTTGCAGTCGATACGGTAAGAAGCACAGTATATGATCCAGAGGACAGATACGTGTGTGAAACACTGCTTCCATTGCCGGAAGTGCTGTCACCAAAATTCCAGGAGTAGGAGAGACCGCCTGCTGCAGAGGCCATTAAACCGGTGTTGAACGGAGCACAACCGGCGCTGTCTATTGCTGAAAGCATAATGACCGGCGGAGAAGCTATCGTGACCGTAGTGATCGAGCTTGCTTGACAACCCAATACATCAGTAGCGGTCATCTCAACCTGATAAACTCCGGCCGTATCAAAACTGTGCTGCACCGATTGTCCCGTCAAAAGCGGGCTTCCGTCATTAAAATTCCACGACCAATCTGTGACAGTACTCGAAGAAGAATAAACAGAGGCACTAAATACAGCCGAAGATCCTGAACAGGGTAGGGAAGAAGGAAGATTTACAGCTGCAGTAATGGAATCAACTACGACAAGAACGGGTACACGGTAATAGCCCGGACAGGCTCCGACATAATAGGTGGTGGTCGATATTAGATTCGGAGTTGTAAAAGATTGTCCGGAGGCCACAGGGGCTCCGTCAAATGGCTGCGTATACCAGTTCAGGGTACTACCCAACGGTAGCGTTCCGGAAACAGTTACCGTTAGCGTGCAGGCAGATCCAAAGCAGACCGTATCCCCAACAGCCGTCAACCGATAGGACGTGATCTGCTCATTGGCCAGACCGGAAGCTCCTTTGGTTGCACCATTCGGTGGAAATTCAGTAAGTCCGGCGGAATTTGTTACACCATTGGCACCTCCCGTAGCTGACCGGATGATATTGCCATTGGATATCCCTATGTATCCGCCGCCGCCGCCGCCGCCGGGACCATAAGCGTCATTCTGAAATAAGCCGACATTCTGATTCCCGCCACGTCCACCGTTTGCAGAAACACTGATTCCCGAAACAATGCCACCGGCATCAATGATAACGGTACCGCCGGCTCCACCTCCGCCTGCGGCATCGTTTCCGTTGAAAGAAGATACGGAGTTGAACCCATTGTTCCCGTTGACCTGTATTGAGCCTGTGCCCGAAACGTTTCCTCGGGTTGCAATGAATACAATTCCTCCTCCGCTGCCGCCGTTACCACCACGATTATCATTCTGATCGCCTGCACCGCCGCCGCCACCCATGTAAATCCTACCGGTGGAATAATCAAGCGGACGACCTCCGCGACCTCCGTTGTCGCGCCGATAATCACCTCCCCATGCCGGGTTATAATTTCCAACCGTCAGCGCGTCCTGATTACTGGAAGAAAAAGAATAGCCTCCGCGCCCACCGCCGGAAGAGGCGGAGGTTGCAAACCCCGGGTATTCAAGATTCCATGCGGAAGCATAAGTGGCAACAGAAATATCCGGAATGCCTTTACCGGACCACGCCGATGGATCGCCTGCATTTGCACCGCCGCCGCCGCCACAGTTATGGCCGCTACCACCACCGCCGCCATTTGCAGGAGCTCCTTTGCAATACCGTCCGGATAGGGAATCATAATTCACCTGGTAACCGACAACACTTTCCCCTTTTTCAGCTCCGTAATCTCCGGTCGGCCAACGGTAATTGAGGACACCGAGCGCAGAAAGATTCTCTGAAAGAATTCCGCCTCGGAAACCTTTTCCATTAAGATCAATGTTGGCGCCGGAACTGATCACCAAATCTGAATCCGCTTCAATAACAACGATACCCCCGGTGCTCCCGTTCCACGTGGGTGCAGTAATGCTGGCTCCCGTATTTACGGTCAATCGATTATAGCGGGGAACACGGATAATCTGCGTCTTGCCGTTAACAGTATAATCATGCCGGAGTCCGCAAGTAAGCGAAATCGTCGAGGATCCGGGAACAGCCGCCACCTGACATAGCTCATAGTGTCCGCAACCTCCATAAGAAAGGATTGAACCGTACGAAGAATCATCGGGATATGATATCGTAGCTCCTTGTTGCTGAATGATCATGATGAGGTCGCCGGCGGAAAGCGGCCCGGTGAACGAGGCACCGTTTAATCCCGATGCAGCTACCGTAATGGAAAGGCTTCCCGCTACAGCATCAGCAGTAAGCGTCGTGTATGTGTTGATGACTGTGCCTGAAGCGCTGATTTGCCTATTGCCGTCTTTACCGGTTTGCGCCCAGCTAAATGAAGACGAAAAAGAAATAATAACCAGGAATGATACCCGGAACTTGCGTAAGGCGGCAGAATTAATCATGCGCCAAAATACGAAACTACCTATTAGTCAGGGATTACTCCCAGCGGAAGAAACGGACGGCGAGGAGGTAAATAAGAACGCCCCAAAGCGCTACAATCGACAGTTGCGGTAGCAGATCGGTAAGTAAAGCCCCTTCGAAAGCGACCTTACGAAGCGCATCGTTGAGATAGGTCAAGGGCAACGCCTTGCTGACCACCTGCAACCAGTCCGGGAACGCGTCAACAGGGAAAAAGGTGCCACTCAACAGGAATTGAGGGAGCGTAAAGAGGTTCGCCAGCGGAGGAATGGAACCTTCGGATTTTGCCACTCCCGAAATAACGAAGCCGAATCCCATGAAAACAACCAGTCCCATGGCACACAAGACCAGCAACTGCAGTGCGGTGAAGAAACCGTTAATAAGGGTGAACCCGAAAAAGAACCGGCCAAGAAGAATCAATAATAAGGCACTGCACAACTGAAAAACCATCCGGCTGATCGCTTCGCCAAGGATGATGTGGATCCGCCGTATCGGGGTGGCAAAGAAACGCTTCAAGACAAGCGTCTGCCGGAGCGAAAAGAACACGAACGCCGTCCCGAATACACCTGCGCTCATGACGGAAAAACCCAACTGCCCGGGAAGTATGAAATCGATGGTCTTGTATTCCCGGGCGTTTACTTCTTCGCGTACAAGCTCATAGCTCACCGGTAATTCCGACAAGGCCTGCAACACCTCTGGATTTGAGGATTTCGCCAGAGCCTCCAAACGATACAGGTTTTGTTCATGAACAATGTTATCAATCGTCGCAATGACAAAACCTGCCCGTTCACGAGCGGCTTTGGAAGTGACGACCGTGATTCGCTCCTTCGAAGTGCCCGGGGTATCGATACGCAATACCGCATCAAGTCGACCCTTTTGTAGCTGGTCAGCGATCAATGTGCTGTCCATTCCTTTTTTAAGACGGACAGCGGGGATCGAAGAGATGGATTTATAGAATACTCCGGAAGTATCGGATCTTGTATCGAGGGCAACGTCCAGCTTGATGGTATTGGTCTGGATGAACCCGAAGGCGACGATGAATACCAACGGAAACAGCATGCCGAAAATGATCGCGGAAGGACTCCTCATCATCGATTTCAGGCTGGCGCGACTGATTGCGAGCATCGCACGCGATTGCCGGTATCTGTTATTATCTCGGGTCAATTTTGGAGCGTTCATTCGTCGCGTAACTCTGTTCCTGTAAGCGAAAGGAAAACGTCTTCCAGGTTCGCTTTTTTAACCGCCTTTAAACGCTCGAAACCGGAAGCAAGCAAATTGTCTATCAATTGCTCCGGAGTGTCTAAGTGGATTATTTTCCCGTGATTGATGATGGCGACTCGGTCACACAGGTATTCCGCTTCATCCATGTAATGTGTCGTGAGGACGACTGTCTTACCGCTGTCCCGTACCGACTTGATCAGCTCCCAAAGATTCCTTCGCGCCTGCGGGTCCAATCCTGTAGTGGGTTCATCGAGAAAAACTATTTTCGGATCATTGATCAAGGTAGTACAGACCGAGAAACGTTGTTTCTGTCCGCCGGAAAGTTCCTTGTATTTGGCTCCTGCTTTTTCCTGTAGTCCTACAAGAGCCAGCATTTCATCCGCATCCGCATCGCGGTCATAGAGCCCTGCGAAGAGACTGATCTGGTCACGAAGGGTAATATTCGGATAATAGCCGGCAGCTTGAAGCTGTACCCCTATGCGTTTTTTAATTTCATTAGGATGGGTGTCAACCGAGTAGCCGCATACGGTTACGGTCCCGGATGTCTTTTCACGCAGCGTTTCGATGATTTCAAGCGTAGTCGTCTTGCCGGCCCCGTTCGGACCCAGAAGCCCGAGAATTTCACCCTCGTGAACAGAAAAACTGATGCCATCGACAGCCAGGAGGTTGTCGTACTTCTTGACCAGGTCCCTGACGGTAATGATTTCGTTTCCCATCCGTTGACGCAAAGCTACATCAAAAGCACGGGGTGGGAGGTGTAGCAAAGATGAATTTTACTATCCTTCAAAAAGAAAAGCCCCTTTCGGGGCTTGTATCAGAAGAGGTTCAACCGACTCATCAGGTTCTCCTTATAGGATTTTCCGATGGGGATCCGGTTTCCGTCAATGATGCACGCATTTTCTTCCAGCGCGTTGATCTTCTCAAGCTGTACGATATAGGACCGGTGCACGCGGGCGAAATTCAGCGGAGGCAGTTTCGCTTCAATGTCCTTCATGGAAGAGTGTAGGATATATTGCTCTTTGGAGGTGGTCTTTATGATGACGTAGTTGTCGAGCGCCTCGATCCACAGGATATCCTGGAAGTTGACACGCACGAAACGGGAGTCCTTCTTGACGAAGAAGCTGTTGTTCGCGTAGATGTTCTCCAGGAAATTGAACAAGTTCTTATCAGCAGCGGTTTCCTGCACAGCAGCCGGCCGGTCTGTGGCCGACATGACGAATGCACAGCCGTTGATCTTGTTATTTACAGTGAGTATCGGGAACGTATTGATGGCTACTTTGTTCTCGCCTGCGCCATTTGAAA
>JBJOMA010000241.1:0-11400 GCA_046052625.1 Bacteroidota bacterium | reverse complement strand
ATATCGGCGGCGCCGTCAAGCAGCGAAAACTGGGTATGGACGTGCAGGTGAGAGAAGGAAGACATGGAATCGAAAGGGCGGCGTAGAGAGAACCGAAAACCCTTCTAAATTACGGAAAAGCGGCCGATCCGCAGGTTTGAAGTTGTCAACAATCCCAAGGGTTTCAGGATGAACGATTTCGAAAAAAGGCAAAAAAGTGCGTGCCGAAAGGTCCGGTCAACGGAGAAGCTGTTGTCGCGAGTCCATGGCATCCCGAAGTCCGTTCGCGACAAAAGTGAAGGCCAACGAAAGCAGCAGGATGGCGATACCGGGCAGCAAGGCCAGATAGGCCGATTCGGGAAGGATGATGTAGCCGTAGTTTTCCTTGATCATGGAACCCCAGGACGGCGTAGGCGGCTGCGCACCGATTCCAAGGAAACTGAGTCCCGCCTCCAATAGTATGGCGGTCGAAAAATTAGCAGCCGCGACCACCAGTACCGGTCCGAACACATTCGGCAGCATATGACGGAACAGGATGCGCGCATCGGAAAACCCCATCGTACGACCGGCCGCAACGAACTCCAGCTCCCGGACGGAAAACAGTTGCGAACGGACAATCCGCGCCACATCGACCCACATGGTAAGTCCGACCGCAATGAACACCTGCATGAAACCTTTTCCGAGCACCAAGGTGATCGCAATGACCAATAACAACGTCGGGATGGCCCAGACGACATTTATCAGCCACATCACTGCATCATCCACACGGCCCCTGAAATAACCTGCCAGTCCGCCCAACAGCAGACCTATAAACAGCGAAATGATGACCGCCACCAGACCGACAACGAAAGTAACGCGGGTTCCGGCCATCAGCCGGCTGAACATGTCGCGGCCGTATCGGTCGGTTCCCAGCAGGAAACTACGATCCGCCAACTGATGACTGAATATCCGGTCCGTCAATTCCTCAGTTGTTGCCGTCAATCGGCTGCCATCAGTCGCTTCTGCGGTAATCCGTCCGTCGGATACGACGACGGACCCCGGATCCTTGAGCGACCAGGCTGCATCGGCTAAAGAGACCGACTGCACAGGTCCGCCACCATAAGGCAGATATCGGACCTTGTCCGTCTCCAACCAGACACTGTCGACCGGAACCGCATCGTACAAGTCTTTGCTTCCGGTAAAAAGCCGGGAAAGCAGGCCGGCCGATTCCTGCGTGGCATTCTTTCGAAGTAAAAGCATGCGAACGGAAAATCCCGGCGGGCGATTCCCCACAGCAAGACAGATGCGATTGGCATCGGGCGTGGAATCCGGGATGAACCAATAACAAGTCAGGGTGACGAGCACCGCCGCAAGGATGAGCACCAACCCGCCTAATGCAAGGCGGTTTCGCTTGAAGCGGCGCCAGACGATTCGGCCGGGGGATACGGTTTCCATTCAGTGACCTTTGCGACCTTTCCAGCGGTACGGCAGAGCGACTGCCGTGATACCGACAATCACAACAGCCAACGCGTATAACGGCTGCAAGACTAAAATTAATGGAAGGGATGCCGCCCCGCCGAGTGTATGGCCGGATACTTTCAACAAAATAACCTCTACAACCACTTTGGTCGTCCATAAGACAACAGGAAGCGTCCATCCGAAACAACCCGTCAGCGAAAAGAGCAGTAGCGTATGGCAACACCAGGCGGCAGCGGCGAAAAAGAAGGTGCGTCCTGAAAGTGAAACAGGAATCTTGGACGCCCACCGCTGTCGCTGCGAAAAGAACCCCCCGATTGTTGAAGGAGCATCGGTTCGTACAACCACCTCCCCGGATGCTATATACCGGATGGCATCTGCGGAAGTCCGTGTCAATAAATCCGTGTCATCGCCCGAAAGCCGTCCTTCGGTCTTGACGAATCCCTGCAACTCCTGGAAGTGAGACTTCCGATAAGCCATGTTCGCGCCGTTACAAAAGAACGGATAGCCCGATAAGATACCGGCGCCGGCGATGGCAGTAAGCCCGAGCGATTCCAAACCGGCTGTCCGGCCAATGACTGATGACTCCTTAGGAACGACAATGACAGGTCCGCAAATAAGCTTCACATCTGCCGTACGAGCCACCTGCATCATTCCATTCATCCACTTCGGCCCGAAGTAAGTGTCGCCATCCGTTGCCAGGATCCACTCGCCTCTTGCCGCTTGGACACCAGCCTCGATAGCGGCTTTTTTAGATCCGACATCCGTCAGGGAAATGACCGACGAGCGGAGCGAGGAGAATTTATCGAACGACTGCCGGACAACCGTTAACGTCCGGTCTTCAGAACCGTCGTCCACGACAATCAACTCGAACCGATCTGCAGGATATTGCTGTAATGCGATTGATTCAATGAGCCGCCCGATGCTCGTCCCCTCGTTACGTACCGGCACAAGCACCGTCACGAATGGCAATGGTTCCGTTGACGCAGGCCGTTCCTGTTTAAAGCGCGTCCACCAAACGGCGCACCATACGATGAAACCGCAATGGATCAACAGTGGAACCGATATCAGCAACCACCAGCCCGTCATCATGTGGCCAAAGGTGCAGGTTTCCTGTAAACGGTAAAACAGCCGAACAGCGCAGGAAGCAACAGGTTCAACATCCAGAGTACGGAAGTGGCAAAGACAACTTCTTCAGTCTGCAAGGTAACATCCTGGAAAAGCACCACAGCCATTCCTGCCCGCGTCAGCGGTTCCGTGAAAGCAAAAGAGGGGATCCAGAGACCGGCCAGGTACACGAGTGCTATCCGGCTAAGCGCATCGGAGAAACCGACACCGACGCCGAAGAAGCGGAGTAACAGATAGAACTGGACGATGAACACTAAATAGCGCATCAGGGACAGCAGGAGGACAAAAAGCAATTCACGGAAAGAATAATCAGAGAGCGGTGCTACATATCGCTGCCACCTGTTCCATGCTCGGAAACGGCTTAACCGGGCGGCGATTTTTCCCAACCCGAAGTAGAGAATGATGGAAATGACACAGACCCCAAGCAATACCACGTAGAGTGGTGCCAGTCGATAGCCGGTCTCTCCCGGAAAGAAAAACAGGGCGGAGGTTCCGGCCAGCAACGTCACTAGCAGTTGACTGAAGCTCTGTGCAACAGTGACCAGCGAGGCGGTGACACGGTGGTGCGGTTCCAGGACTAGAACACGGCCTGCGAACTCTCCGGTACGATTGGGCGTGAAAAGGCTGACGGTTACGCCCCCTAATACGGCACGAAAAGCCGTACCGAAAGAAATCGGCTCGATGCGGCGGATCATGCGCTGCCATTTGAGCGCTTCGATGCCCCAGTTGACCGGTATCAGCAGGCCGGCCATAAGGAACCAATTCCAACCGTCGCCCGACAGGAAATGCAGTCTCAGGGCCGACCACCAGTCCTTTTGCGGCACTTTGGAAAGCTCCGAAAGGATCACCACGAAGGCGATAGCTGCAACCACCCACTTGACGAGGGTCGTCAAGGACTTCTTTTGCGTATTTTTCGGAATCATTACCTGCAGGCAATATTACCAAAATTCCATCCGACCGTCTCCTCTACTATGGAAAAGCAGTACGACCGCATCATTCTGGGCATTGACCCCGGAACGCAGGTCATGGGCTACGGACTGATAGGCCTTAGCCGCAACAAGCCCGAAGTGATTTCGCTGGGCGTGGTGCGGATGGTAAAGGACGATGACCATTTCCTGCGTATCCGGAAGATCTTCGAAGAAACGATTGCACTTATAGACCGCTACCATCCGGACGAGCTTTCCATCGAATCCCCCTTCTTCGGTAAGAACGTGCAATCGATGCTCAAGCTGGGCCGTGCGCAGGGAGTCGCGATCGCAGCAGCCCTTTCACGTCAACTTCCGGTTTTCGAATATTCGCCGAAAAGGATCAAGCAGAGCATCACCGGAAACGGCAACGCCTCCAAGGAACAGGTGGCACAGATGCTACGAAGGATGTTCGAGTATGAAGAAACCTCCGCCTACCTGGATGCTACGGACGGACTGGCTGCAGCGCTGTGCCACGTGTACACGGAACATGGCCGAGCTACAGTACGGACAGCGGGAAAAAACCCGGCCGCTAAAAAGAAGCTGTCAGGTTCCAAACCTTCAAAATCGAAAGGGCACAACAGCTGGGAATCCTTTATTGCTGACAACCCGAAGCGGGTTCAGACAAAATAGGAACGGATCCGCTCACAAATAGAAGCCATCTCTTCAGCCGGGAGGGATAATTTCGGATTCGCGAAATTCATATCACTCACCCGGTTCATCGGAATGAGGTGGATGTGAGCGTGGGGCACCTCCAATCCGATGACAGCGACACCGACACGTTTGCAGGGAACCGCTTTTTCCACCGCACTGGAAACGCGACGGGCGAACAGCCAGAGTCCCGCATATTCTTCGGATTCGATATCGAAGATGTAATCGGTTTCAGTCTTTGGTATCACCAGCGTATGTCCGGGCGACAACGGACTGATATCCAGAAAAGCAAGATAGCGATCGTCTTCAGCGACCTTGTAGGCCGGGATTTCGCCGTTTACGATGCGGGTGAAAATAGTGGACATGATACGTGTTGCGAGTTACGAGTTGCGAGGCTTGTCCGCAGGAGCGAACCGTATGTGGATACGGGTTGCGAGTTAAGAGTTGCGGGGCTTGTCCGCAGGAGCGAACCGTAGGTGGAAACGGGTTGCGAGTTGCGCGGATTGACTACAGACTACAGACTACTGACTATTGACTACTGACTACCGCCTACTGACTACTGACTACCGATTCTTAGCGGGAAATATCCATCACCTCGAACTCCATTTTTCCATTGGGCACCTCGATGGACGCCTTCTCCCCTACTTTCTTACCCAATAGACCTTTCCCGATCGGACTGGTGACGGAGATCTTACCCAATTTAAGATCCGCCTCGTTTTCAGCGACAAGCGTATAGGTCAGCTCCTGTCCGGTCTTGGTGTTCTTGATTCGGACTTTGGAGAGAACGAGCACGCGAGAAGTGTCGAGCTTGGACTCGTCAATAAGGCGGGCGGACGCAATCACCTCCTCCAACTTGGAGATGCGCAACTCCAGCAATCCTTGGGCATCCTTGGCGGCATCGTACTCGGCGTTTTCGGAAAGATCGCCTTTATCGCGGGCCTCTGCGATCTGCTGGGAGATCTTGGGGCGTTCTACGTTCTTAAGTTGGTTCAGTTCGTCCTGAAGCTTCTTCAGGCCTTCCTGGGTGAAATACTGGGCAGACATGGCAATGTGTAATTTTCTTATTGACTCGGCGGATTGTAAAGTAGCCGCGAACAGTTTACGTGGGGTGAAATCGGATTAGATTTTTTTTTCAGGATGTCTTGTAAAAACGAAACAAGACCCCTGAAGGATCTTGTTCGTCAGACAAAGGTACGTTTATTCTCTCACAGGGTCAATTTGGCTCCGACCGTGTGGATATTGTCGAAAGGATTCGTGAAGCGGATCGAGTAGTCAAGGCCGAATTTCTTGCCCGACTTACCCATGGGGACTTCGAGCGTCATGCCTGCCGTAGGACCGGTATAGACCGTCATACGGTCCATGTCGCTCAGGATATCTTTCTCATACATGAATCCGCCACGCAGCATGAACATCTCACGGAAACCGTACTCGAGTCCGACTGAAGTCTGGTCGTTGCTGAATGAATTAGAAGTATACGTTGCAGCGACAGTCATACGATGATCGGTTGCAGGCTTGAAGTCGTAGGCGGCACCGATGTTCAGCAAAGAGGGGATTTCGAATCCTTCCGTACGCTGCTCGATGGTCAGCTGGTAATTTCCCGAGGGTGCTGTGAGGCGGGTCGAAAGACCGTCGCCACCGAACTTCAGCGGTGTGCCGACGTTCTTGAGGGCGATGCCGAAACGCACGTTGTCACGGTCTTCGTTGGTACCCGTCACGTATTGAATGCCTGCATCGACGCATACACCGCGGGCGCCTACGTTCGAAATACTCTGGTCGATGACACGCACCGTGAAACCGCCGTAGATCGAATTGGAGAAGATCTTGGCATACGACAGGCCGACATTGATGTACTGCGGCTTGAAGGTACCGATACCGCCCTCCGGAAGACTGGTGGTCGTCACATCGATCTCACCAAACGACATGGACATGATGGAGAAGCCCATTACGCCCGACTCCCCAACCTTCTGGGTGAGTCCGAAAGAGTTGATCGCGATATCGCTTCCCTTGAGGAAATTGGTGTGAGAGAAACCGACCTCCGTCTTGGAGGTGTGGGCGATGCCCGCGACATTGAGGAAACTCGCCTCGAGTCCGCGTACAGATCCCGCATTCGCTCCGGCCCAACCGGAGGAACGGGCCCACGGATTGATCAACAACTCCGTTGCGCCGGCCTGACCGACACGATCCGGATTGCCCGCGAAGGCGAGACCGCTATACAGCAGTGCCGTCAGCATCAGGGACTTCTTCAAGGTTCCGATATATTGGTTTTTCATAGTGCTTCTTTTCATAGGTGAAATTGCCGGGTGACAGACGGGATCAGAAGGTATCCAAATCGATCGGACGAAGGACTCCGAACCATTTCAAGGTGCGCTCGCCGATGCCCGGAGCATCCACATGGATGATATAGAGTCCGCTGGCGACAGGAACGTTTTCCGTGTTCTTGAGGTCCCAGTCGATACTGGATTCAAGGTTGAGGTTCGGATAAATCGTACCGCCGGTATTATCCAGTCCCGCATCGCGCTTCAGACGGCGGACCAGGATGCCGCTGGTGGTATAGATCGAGACCGTACACTTGGAAGGCAGATTCGTGATCTTGATCCGATTGTCCAGCTGGTTCTGCTCATAGGTCGAATAAGCGTAATACGGGTTAGGAACCACGTTGATCAACTTCAGCGCTTCCTGTGCCACCTCCGTCTGCTGCACCCTGGCGGTGAGGTCATTGGTGGAGAACTTATAGTACGGCAAGTAGTTGTGGGTGGCATCCGTGGATCCGCCCTGGAACAGACGGTAAGGACGGGCAACACGCAGACGGACACGAACATCGGAAGCCAACGGTTCCGCTTTGGTATAATCAGGCACCTGCTGTCCCGTTGCGGTCATGGCAGGAGAAACCCACATACAATCTTTCCAAACCTGGTTGATGATCCGCTGGTTGGTCGCACTGACGTTCAATCCCCAGAGGCGGTCGTGAATCCACTGACAGCCGTCGTAGGCCGGACCGTAATACGTCAATAGCGGCTGTGCGGGATTGGGCACCGTATCGTAAGATGCAGGGTATCTGAGCGAACGCTTGTTACCGAAGACATAGATGACATGACGGCCGCCAGCGATCAGTCGGCCGTCATCGTCGAACATGGTAGACGTCGGGTTGAAGAGCATATCCTTTCCGTTGTTGGAGGAACGGGTCGTATCACTCTCCTCTCCGAAGGCGATGTTCAGGCGCTCACCGGTCTCTACGTTGATGGCGTAGCCCGGGAACCAGCTGTATCCGGAGTCGACGCCCGTTTCGTTTCCGTTGATGTCGACCGACATCTGCTTACGGATCAGGTTTTTGTATTGGTTGCCCTTGGTCAATCCGCGATTCGCACTCATTTCAAAGACTACGCAACGACTCCACTTCGAACGGTCGTTCGTCAGGACGACGTCGACGCCGCAGACATAAGACAATGAGTCCTTGGAGATCGCCGTACCTGCACCCGCATAATTCGGGGCAGGCGCCAGACGGTCGCTGGTGGAATCGAACGAACAGAGCTTGAACGGCGCCCAGGTACCGTTGAGGGTCTTCTCATAGAAACCAGCCGGGTCATCGCTACTACCCGAACCGGAACGGATCCAATCCCACTGCGGGAAGTTATCCAGATCGGTGACACCCGACAACCAGGGAGCATCGCTGTTGCTGTACTCTTTGGTTCCCTCGATATAACCGTTTCCACCGGCCTTGTAGTCACCGGGACCGTCAACCTGGTTCAGGCTGACATAGAATCCGTAATTCGGGAAGAGCTGGTCGTACGGGAACTCGAGCGATTTTTCAGAGGAATCGACGACCGGGTTACTGCCGCTTTTCTTCAAGATCCAACGGCCATTGGCGCGTGAAGTATCCGTCAGCCACAGTTCGAAATCACCGGGGGCGACTTTCACCGGATCGTAGACGCGGATATCGACCGGTCCTTTTGCACGCTCGTAAACGGGATAGTCAATCACATTGGCCGGAGCAGAGGCATTGAACAGGACATTGTCGATCTGATCCTGTGAAATATCCAAGGTGAGGCGGTCGGAACCGAGGTTGTAGCCGTTTCCGATACCGCTGATGCGCTGAATAGAAGGACCGTCACCGTAGGTGGTATTGAGCACCAGACCTCCTGCTTCAACGGACGAGATGTGCGGAATGGCCGTATAGACATTAATTGCACCGCCGGTGGCGCTGCGTCGTCCGGCCAGATATGGCTTGCCAAGACCGTCGACATACGGATCGAACACCGCTTGGTCGGGGTTGTAGGCGTAGGCCACGGCCATGAAATAGTAATTCTGATGGTTCACCAGATTCGGATCTCCGGATGCGAAGGCATCCGTGGAAACACGGAAAGTATGGCGAAGACCTTTGTCCTCCCCTACCACTTCCTCTTTTGAAACCAGTGCATTGAGTTCCGGCTGGAAGTACTGGTTGACGATCTGGGCGACACCGTTACGGACGTCGCACTGGAAAATGAGACGGGCCTTGTCGGCATCCGTCAGTTCGGTCGGAGAAACCGAGGGATCTTTCACCTGATACACTTTGTAGCCTTCGAACACGAACTCGGAGTTGCCGTTACCGGCCGCCTGCGCCTCGAGATCCTGCTCGCGGTACTCTTCACGGAAATTGTTCGAGGAGGACGGGTTGACGATCGAGAAGATCAGCTCTCGGTCCAATTCGCGGATGGTCAGTTCAGGAGCATCCGGACCGTCCACCACCTTGAAGCAGCTGTTGAAGAGCAACTGCGCCTTGTCGTCTGCGAGGCGGACCAATTTGACGGAGGCCAGCGGACCACCGGAAGTGGAACGTGCCCACACCACACCGGTAGTGATGTAGTTGACGGCGCCGGGCAGGAGTCTGAAGGAACCTGCAGCCTGCAGGAAACGACGGTCATCCGGAGGATTCGGCGTACCTCCGGGAGTAGGAATGGATTCAGACCACGGGAACAGCGCGCTCAATGGAACACCACGGGTACCCCAACCGTTCGGGTCGGTGTCACCGGGGAACATGAACTCGCAGCTGTCAGCACCGGCCGTCTGATAACCGTTTCCACCGTACACCAGCGGAGACCCGTCTTTCCAGATACCGCGCATGTAGTTGTAGTATTGCTGGGCCGTGTTCGGGTTTCCGATGTTCGATCCGTCGTTGTTGTAGTAGACGAATTTAGACATGATGATCTGCTCACCCGGTTCGTCGACAATCGAGTCACGATCATTGTCCACACCGTCGTTGGCATCAGCCAAAGGTCCCTCGAAGAAGTCGACGCCGACGGCCGGAGGATTCACACCGTATCCGAGTGACCCGTCGTCATCCGCATCGCCGTTATAACAGTATCCGAATCCGCGCTTGACGTCGCAACCGACATAGTCATCAAGATAGTTTCCGAGATCCGGGTCGACCCACGCTCCGAAATAGGTATCGTACAATGTCTGGCTGGAGCGGTTGATGATCTTGTAGCGGTAAAAGGTCATGTTGTTGATCTCGTCGTTCGTAGCGAACGCGAAGGCCTGCGCCTGGATCTCGACACCGATGCGGAACAAACTGCCGGTCTCGTCGTGAGGTGCATTGTTTCCGTCATCGTTGAACACCCACCAGATGGTCTGGTCACCGTAAAGCACATCACCGCACTGAGGCGTAGTAGAAAGATTGAATCCGGGATAATCCCCGTTCTGCCAGTCATATACACCGTCGGAATCGACATCGTTGAACGGAGCGAGGTACATCGCCTGGTTCTTGGCAGGATCTCCCATGGCCGGCCATTCCTTGATGGCATCCGGCGTATTGGGGTCAACGGTTCCGTTGGCACGGTAATAGTCGACAAATGCTTTGACTTCCGACTTGGATACTTTCCAATGACGGTCGTACTTCGAGCACTCGTCCGGTGTGATACCGGCGGTCACCGTGCTCAACGGACCGGGCCAGAAGTCACTGCCTGACTGACGGTAGGTCTGTGCAGCTACCCGCAGGTTGCCGGCCGTGTCCTTGCCGCCGATCCAGATGGCACCCGCGAAGAGGGAGTGCTTACCGGAGCCGTAAGGGACTTCGTATTCGGCGTTGCCGACAAGGTCCCACCACATGTCGCCATTGATGAAGATGGGACAACGGACGTTGTTGATGTCCAGCTCCGTCTTGGACTTGGATGGCTGACAGGCAGCGAACATCCTGTTGTTCCTGGGAGCGGAGTTTCGATGGGTTCCAACGTTTTCACGAGCCTGGACGGCGCCGACGGCCAACAGCAGGGCCAACGTGACTTTGACGAACTGATTCATCGTATCGGGAGGTGTTTTATTCCGGGTTGATTAAAGTACTGGATCAGAAATTGAACATGACGCCCAGGCGCATGCGGCGCGGAAGGCTGTAGTTGCTCGGATTGTTGACGGCCACTTCATACAGGTCGATATACGCCTGCGGATCCACCTTGCTCTGGATATTGGCCTGAGCGGCGGGAGACGTAATGTATCCGTCGTCATCCGGACTGCCGGTAGCTGCATAGACACCGGAGATGTTCTTGGTGTCGAGCAGGTTCAGGATCTGAAGATAGACCTGACCGGTGAACGGCTTCTTCTCTTCCCGCTTGATGGTAAAGCCTTTGTCGAAACGGGCATCGATACGGAACTGCCAGGGAAGACGGGAACCGTTCAGCTGGCCGGCGATGATCGAACGGCTGTTGGCCGCAGAGGTGAAGTCGGACGTAGGCGTGATGTTGACCTTCCGGGTATAAGGAGTACCGGAACCTGCACGGAACACGAGGTTCATGCCGGCATTCGAGAAGATCTGCTTTCCGCCCCAGACCGGACCGTTGTAGTCTTTGCCGGAACCGTAGTGGTAATCGAAAGAGGTGACGAACGTATGGCGCTGGTCGAAGTTGAGCGGCTTCGGTTCGCGCAGGTTGGTCTGACCTTGCTGAGCCAGCAGACCGGCATTGGTATTCGGGTCGGAACCGGTTCCGTTGGCGAAGGACAAGGTGTAACTGATGCTCATACGGACGTTGTTCGTACGGCGCAGGTCGTAAGCGAATGAAAGGCCTTTGGTGGTACCGAAGTCGATGTTGCCGTAGGTATTGTACGTGATCGGATACGCGTAGAGGACGTTGATGATCTGGATCATATTACGCAGCTCTCGGTAGAACGCGGAGATCGACAACGCGGAGGAGCGGCTCAGACGCTGTTGGAACGAAAGTTCGTATTCAGTGGTACGCTCCGGCTTGAGGTCCGG
>JBJOMA010000240.1:0-9076 GCA_046052625.1 Bacteroidota bacterium | reverse complement strand
AGTTAATGTGTAGGCATTTCCGAAATCGACAAAGACAGTAGGATAAGCGGAAAGGACAGAATCGATGAACGCCGCCGCATTCTCGGGAATACCGTAACCGTTTTGCGACCGCATGGTGGTCCCGTGTAACGATAGAATGATCTGGTCGAAATTCCCGAGGAACTTGAAAAGTGCATTAAATACTTCGGTGGAAGCTTCTTTTTCTTCCGCGAAAAAATCGGCGCGAATATGATCCGACAACACCTGCCGGAAGCGATTGTTTTTCGGCGCTCCGATCGAAACCACCGCGATGTGCCGCTGACCGGGATGCTTCAACGGAACAACCTGGTCGGAATTCTTCAATAAGGTCAGAGAGCGTTCATAAAGCTCCCGTTGTAAATGCAGCATGTCAGGAGCGTTGAGCTGCTCTAAAAGTTGCGCAGTATCCACGGGCTGATACGCATTCAATCCACACCAGTGTTTAGCCATGAGGATCTTGCGGACCCGGCGGTCCACCTCAGCTGTATCGACCGTCCCGGAATCGATGGCTGCGCGTATCTCGTCGACTGCTTTGTGTATATCTTCGGAGTAAAGCAGTATGTCGTTACCTGCGAGAAAAGCAGCGAGGTCCAGCGTTCCCGGACGGTAGCAGGCGCTGGCGCCCTTCATGTTCAACGCATCCGTAAAAACAAGTCCCTTGAATCCCATCTCCTCTTGCAGCAGGCCATGCACTAGATTTCGTGAAAGGGTTGATGGGAGATCCGTAGTCGAATCGATTCCGGGCAGTTGCAGATGCGCGACCATCATGGAAGCGACCCCCTGCCCGATCAGCTCACGGAAGGGCTGCAATTCGAGTGCTTCCAGATCCTCCTTGGACTGAGATATGACCGGCAATGTGAAGTGAGAATCGGATGCGGCGTTGCCATGCCCGGGGAAATGTTTGCCGTTGGCGAGAATCCCGTGGTCCTGCAATCCACGCATGTACATGAGAGAACGGCGGGTGACCGTCGACGGATCATCACTGAAGGAGCGGCTACCGATGACAGGATTCAGCGGATTGTTATTGATATCTGCATCGGGCGCGAAGTTGATATGGATGCCCAAGCGGTGACACTGAAGGGCCATCTGCGATGCCATTTCATATACCGCGCTGTCGTCCCCGATTGCAGAAAGCGTCATCTGGCGCGGATAACGGACGGTGCTGTCCAACCGCATGGCTAGCCCCCACTCTCCGTCAATACCTACCATCAGCGGCACTTTTGAAAGCGCCTGATAGTGGTTGGTCAGCAACGCCTGCCGCATCGGACCTCCCTGAAAGAAAATCACACCACCGATGCCCCAATCGCGAATCAGACCTTCTATTTCGCGGGTGTGTGCGGAGTCCTTGTTGCTCCAGGCCGCCACCATGAACAGCTGCCCGATCTTTTCGTTCAGGCTCATTCCAGACAGGACGGAATCTGCCCAGCGACCCGCAGCGGTGGTCAGAAACGGAGGATCGACGGATGAATTCGATCTTGCATTTACCGACCACTGGAAGGCCGTTACAAGGACAATTAAAAAAACGAAAAAAATCTTCCTGAAATCGTAGCTCATGGGATTCACTCGTAAAGATACCCTCGGAAAGAATGCTCCTCCCTGAGATTCAGCTTGTTTCTTAACAAGAAAAAGTCAACAAAACAGCTGACGTCCGGATAACTAACTGGATTGGGAAGACAGAGCGATTGAATCCTCTCAGGACTTACCGAACAGTGCAATGCGGGATTCTTCACCGGCTAATAGACGCTCGATGTTGCGCTGGTGCGTGACAAGGATCATGACAGCCACGACCAGTGAAAAGATGTTGATGCTGGAGTTCGTGGAATAAAACACCATGATGATCACCGGAAAAGAAATTCCGGCCAGCATACTGCTCAACGAAACGTAACGGGTGGTCAGAAACGAGCATAGAAATATCAGGGCACAGATGGCAGCTGCCTGCGGATGCACACCGATCAGTATTCCCAACATCGTGGCTACTCCTTTGCCGCCTCTGAATCCTACATAGACAGGAAACACATGTCCGATCAGTCCGCAAACCGCCAAGGCGAGTTCGAAGTCGATGAATTCCGGTGAACGGGAGTCATAGTCACCTACGACGTAAGCAAGTTTTACCGCGAGAAATCCCTTAAGCACATCCATGATGAGCACGGCTACACCCGGCTTCTTTCCCAATACTCGGAACGTATTGGTGGCACCGGCATTCCCGCTGCCATATTCACGGACATCGATACCGTAGAAGGTCCGCCCGACCCAGACTGCAGAGGGTATGGAACCGACCATATAGGCCAGCAGGAGACCGAGTATATTATTGGTTGTCAGCAACTTGCGTCAAATACAGTGAGCTACCGGAAGGCAATTTAATAAAACTGCGGGATTACTGACCTTCAGAAGGCTGAGACGGCTGGGGCTGCATTTTTTTAAGGAAATTCTTGACGGCCCGATCAGTTGTAAGCATGTATTCGAAATCCGGCTTATCCTTCTCCTTGCTGACCCTTTTGTCCGGTTTCAATTTGTTGATGACTTCGTTAAAGGCGCTGTTTGAAGACAAGGTCTGCATCAGTCCGCGGGCGTAGCCGAAATAATACCACGTTCCTTCTTCCGGCTCCAGGTAAATGTATAGCGCATCCCCTGTTCGCTTATGGACGATTTCTACGAAGCCTTTCATCTTCCGGTTCACTGACACCTTATCGATACTTCCCACTCCGATTTTTCCGATGCTACGGTACGAGCGGGTACCGTCGTCCCATGCCATCGTGAGATCGGACAGGAACAACGTATGGCGTAATTCCTCCGGCATCTTTTTGAAGGAACCGTACAAGGTGAGTTCAGTGATGATTTTTTCCGCTTTCTCCTTTCCGGCCAGCTCGATGATACCTCGCTCATAACCTGCCCGCCCTACATCAACAGTCGGCTCAAGAAGTGCATTGTTGGAAAGCTCGTCCCACATGACTTTCAACGCGTCTTCTTCAAACGGAAAATCGACAGCCGCCATGATATTGACGCTGGTGCTGTCGTTGTTCAGATTGGTGGTAACATTACCGACGGTCTTTAGTCCGACCTGCCCCAACTGAGAACCGAAGTCCAACTTGCCCTCTCCATACACCAGACAACGCGCATCATCCAGGCTCAGGAAATTTCCGGGATCGGAAGGACGCTGCAAGCGTTCTTCGGTGGTGATCTTGAATTTCTTATCGAGCTTGTCGAAATAAAGTACACCGGCAGCACTGATCACCTCCAGATCAGAAGCCTTCTGCTTGGGCATCAGGAATGCGGCATAGATCCCGGTACTGTCGCTAGCCTGAGCGATAGCGGCAGAGAGCTTTTGTCCTGCATCCGTGACCGGCGAGTTGACAGGTATGCTGACATTCTCCGGATTGATATCGCCTTTGAACCGGATCCAGTTCTGAGTGATCTTATCGCATCGAATGTTGGGCTTCGCATAACCCGAGAAAGTAAGGAACTGATGAGATGCCGTCAACTCCACGGAGCCTTTGAACAGGAAATTATTGCTGAGCGGAAAACCCTCCTCATTGGAAAGCTCTCCCGAAGCGACAGTCTGGAAGGCGGTATCCACGCCGATGTTATCAAAATGAAAATGATGCTTGACCTTGTTCTCATCCACATAGTCGTAATCGCCCGAAGCCTCATACCGTTTTCTTCCGAGGATGTTGACTACTGAATTATAGACCGTGTGATACTTGGTAGTGGTATTCGCAATGATGCGGGCATTATTAAGCGTACGCATCTTAGCATATCGTTCCACCACCACTTTTCCGCTGTCAGGAATCACGAATGCGTCGGCCGTCTGGATGACCGCGACCTTTTCCGCTTTTATCAGGTAATCCTTGAGTGAATAACGGGCGTACGGTGCTTTCCAGCGAAGGGAATCCTGACGGACATCAAGGCTGACGAATTCGGAACCGGACAACGTGATGTTGGTTGCCACTGTATCGGAGACCTCTTTCGATTCAAGCTCTTCAGAGGATGAAAGCTCCAGCTCCTTCTCATCCATGAACCATTTGAACTGGTCGATGAAACTGATGTACTGGTTCAAGGGAAAATTGACGATACTGCCGCCCGCGATGGATTTGAACTCTCCGTACCTTTTGGTGAAATCGATATGTGATTGAACGTTATTGGTGGCGAAGGCCAACGTAGAGGTTTCATCGGAGTTAAGTCGGAAGTTCGAGGTGTCCGCATCGAAAACATCCTTCTTGTACTTGAAACGATTGGACTCCAATTCGCTGGTAACAAACTGCATCGTTCCGCGGCCGGTCATACCGGCAGGTGCCAATGTCAGATCGCCTGTCATCTTCACCTGATCATTGTACATGGCGATATCCGTACTGACCCGGTAAACATCCATGAAGTCCTTATAAGGTTCCCAATGCAAACGGACCGCATCTCCCAGAACATCGGGGAATTCCACTCCGCCTAGCTCCGTCTTACGGTTGGTGAACCGTTCAGCCAACGTATTCATCGAATCAGGCAGAAACAGGAACGTATTGGAAACCGAATGAGAAGTCAGGTAGTCCAAAGTGCCGTCTCCGTAGAGGCCTTCGTTGCTGAGCGTAAGGGTGTTGGTGAAAGTACCTTTGCCGGAGTATGCCGGCCAACCGGAAGGACCGGTTTCACGCACAAGACCAAGTGACAGATCCGGCTGCAGCTTGAGTGAATCGCGGAAATCAGGAAAAATACCGGCGGAAACGAACTCTCCCCCGAACCGAAGTCCTTCTCTACTGAAATTATCCAGCGAATCGATCGTGAACGGATCGAGGTGGAAATAGAACCGGTCACGGTCATAGACTCCTTGCTGGATGTACGGTCGATCGTAAAAGACGTAGGAATCCTTCCTTGAATTGAAGACAGGATATTCCGGATATTCTTTCAACCCGGACTTATTGATCATGTTGTCGATTAGCAGATCGCCGTTGATGTTCTCCAGGACGCTCCGCACATAGACAAGTTTGCGATTCCCGTAATAATCCACCTCCTTCGGATCATCACTCTCGACTTTCAGCCGCAATGAATCGACATTGTTCAGATTGATCTTGAATGTCTGGTATTCGAACCCGAACTCCTTACCGTGGAATTCGAAGCGTCCTGCACGGACTTTTCCCGCGAAGGCGAAATCGCGGTTCTTCTTTAACTTGATCTCCTGTTCCTTGGGATAGATCACTACATTCTGACTGTCGGACAATACCACAGGTGCCATGCCCCGGAGCGTCATTTCATTGTTTAGCAGGTTAAGACTTGCGTTTGGGAGCGCTTTTATGACCGATTCGAACCGGATGACATCGTAATCCACCTTGCCGACATTCGCCATCAGGTAATAATAGAGGCGGTCCTTCACAATGGCCATGTCCTCACGGCTGTCGTAAGCGACAAAACCAGAATTGGAAAAACGGATCAACATGTTGCGGACTTCAGCTACCGGCAGATGCATCTCCCGTGCTAGATCCTCCGAATACACATCACGGGTTCCGTGGTTCTCGCAGTACTGCTTCACACGGAATAACGGATGCACCTCTTCGATGCCCTGTAGCTGCTGAAAACGGTTTTTACGGAAATAATTCGCAGACTCGAATACGGCCTTACTTTCCTCGGCAGCACTGATCATCTTCATGTTGATCAGCGGTTCGTTCACCTTCCAATACAAGCCGTCAAAATACATGTCCAATTGATGATAGGAATCCATGTATGGGGCCTGGGATTTCCCTTCCTCTGCACGTATCAACGTCATCTCCCTGTCATCAACCATGTATTTCAGCGTCAGACTAGGATGATAGATGGAATCCTGATCCAGATAGAATGATACCGAGGCGTTATCGCTGGTGATCCTGTCTTTTCGGATGGCGAAACTGTAGGAGGCTGCACGGAAAAACAGTTTACCCTCACGACCGATGGTGATGTATGCGCTCGCCTCCCGGTTTCCATAACCCATGATACGGTTTCCGATAATGGAAAAACCTCCGGAGTAATCCACTCCCGGATGGATGTTGCGCACCTCCAGATCGGTAGCATAGGATTGGAAACGGGGGTAGCTGGCATTCTCTTCGGATGCGTTCGCCAGTATCTTGTCAGAGTAACGGCCGAGCAGCGGCTGACTGAAATAGGAGGTACAATAGAAGACGGCCGAATCTGCGGTAAAATCGCTTCCTGTGACATCGACCGTATATGAACGCAACTCGGCCCGCGCATAGCTTTCATCAAATCCCGCGCGTTGCCAATTCACCTTACCACCCTGTCCTGCGAAAAGTTTTCTGGTCGGATAGAAGGAGCCGCGGGTCGAACGTACAACGGAAGAGTCACCCCGTGCCGAACAGTTAAGGTCCGTACTGATAACTGTCACCTTCGGAAGCGAATCGAATTCGAAGCGGAAGTCGGACGATGTGAAATACCATCTAGTGGAAACCGATTCGTAGAGCGTATTGTCACGGAACAACAATCCGGAAGCGGTAATGAATAACACGAAATTCCTCGAGGGCAGTGATAACGTCTTTTCGATACTGGCATGCCAGGCATCGAACACATCACCTGAAGGCCGGGCTCCGGCGAAACTGACCAGCGACCGGATGTAGCCTTTGAAATCAGGCAACGCCTTAAGCCGCTTTTTGAGCATGGCATTACAGGTCTTGATGACCGTCGACTGTTGATCGGCAGTGAAGCCCCCACCCGTCCAGACAGGTTTGAAGGTTTCATCGACGGTCTTCCCCTCATCTTTATCGGTCTCCTCGATGAATCTGGTAAGTTCCGTCATGAACTTCGCAGGATCCGAGGAAAACGACTTGGGCGTCTGACCGGAAACGGACAGGCTGACCGAGACGCTGATGAGGAGGAATGCGGCCTTCATGTAATGCGGTCTTGGTATGATCAAACTTTGGTGGATTTAACGAATTTCAACATCATCCAATTGTCCGAAGACAGGGATCCGTCAGCTGCAAGACCGACTTCCGCTGCCTTGCGGGTAAGAACATCCGCATCATCCGTAAGAAATCCGCTGATATACAATCTTCCGTCTACGTTCAAAGCGGAAGCATATGCAGTAAGATCGTGCAAAAGGATATTACGGTTGATATTGGCAAGAATCCGGTCAAATACCCTGCCGGTGAGCAGCGACGAATTACCCTTCTCGACAGCAATCGGAGTACAATCGTTTCTGGAAACATTTTCGGCCGTGTTCTCCACGGCCCAATCGTCGATATCGATGGCCAGCAGCTGTTTCGCCCCTAACTTGAAGGCGAGAATGGCAAGCACGCCGCTGCCGCAACCCATGTCCAAAACGGAGACATCCTCCCAGGAATCTCCGAGCATAGATTCGATCATCAGGGCGGTAGTCGGATGATGTCCGGTACCGAAGGACATCTTAGGTTCGATTACAAGGTCGATCAAGTCGGAGGATGGGGCAGGATGAAAAGGTGCACGTACCATGACCCTCCCGGCAATGATGACCGGCTCGAAACTCTTCTCCCATTCTTCGTTCCAGTTCCTGTCAGCCATATGACTAACCTGCCAAGAAGCACCGGTGATCTCTGTGGACAAGGACTTGACCAGCTCCTCGATCTCGGGTAAGGACCGGCCGTTTTCAGGAATATAGGCCAGGATGCCTTCACTGAATTCCTCGAACATGTCGAAACCTGCTTCTGCCAGAAAGGCGACAAGCACCTCTTCGTTCTCTTTCTTTATTTCAAACCGCACCTGGTAGTAATCCATCGGAAATAAGCTTTGATCAGTTACAGGCGGTAACGATTCGAAGGAAATCATCGGCTTTCAGGGAGGCGCCACCGACGAGCGCTCCGTCGACATCCGGACAAGAGAGCAAAGAATCGGCATTGGTAGAATTTACACTGCCTCCGTACAGCACCGGAACTGCCTGTGCAACGGAAGGATGGACCGATTGCACAACAGAGCGTATGAATGCATGCATCTCCTGAACCTGTTCCTGCGAAGCGGTCTTTCCGGTTCCGATAGCCCAGACAGGTTCATAAGCGATGATGCAAGAACGAACCTGCTCCTCGTTGAGCTGCAACAATCCTTTCTTCAATTGACTTGAAACCGCTGCGTTCTGTTGACCAGCCTCCCTGTCCGTCAAGGTCTCCCCGCAACAAAACAAAGGCGTGAGCCCGTGGGCAATGGCACGATTGACTTTTTGAAAAATCATGTCATCCGTTTCACCATAATACTGCCTGCGCTCTGAGTGCCCGAGCAGTACGAATTCTATGCCGATGGATGCCAGCATCCCGGCGGAGACGTCACCGGTATATGCACCGTATTCGTGATTTGAGCAGTTTTGTGCGGCAACAGAGATCCTGTCCCGATGACCAACCCGTTGCAACACATCGTGGAGATAAACGAAAGGCGGCGCCAACACCACTTCACATGTAACGTTTGAATCAATACCGTCAGCGATCGCATCCGAGAGGGCCATCGCCTGCGCATAAGCCAGGTTCATTTTCCAATTTCCGGCAACGATTTTCTGACGCATTGAATGGATGATTGATAAGTTTTTATTGAAAAGTGTCAGCCGGTTGTCCTGATCCTGGGATCCAGTCTGAGGTTGATGAGATCCGCCAGCATATTCAGCAGTATGAATACAAAGGAAATGAAAAGCACTACGCCCATGACTACAGGCAGATCATAGTTATCCAATGCCTGAACAACCAATTTTCCGATGCCGTTCCATCCGAAGATATACTCTACGAAAACCGCACCCGCCAGGAGTGACCCCAACCATCCGCTCACCGCAGTGATGACAGGATTCAGAGCGTTACGTAAGGCATGACGCAGCAAAACCGTGCGACTTCTTAATCCCTTGGCACGCGCCGTCCGGATGAAGTCCATGGACAATACCTCCAGAAGCGAGCTTCGGGTGAGCTGGACGATGATTGATAAAGGACGCAAACCCAGCACGACCGCAGGTAGCAGCAGGTTTTTCCAGGCTATGTACTCGCCTTTAAAGGGATCGATCGCTTTCCATCCGCCGGTCATATCAAGTCCCGTCCAGGCGGCAAGCAAATATCCGAACAGCCAAGCGAAAAGTATGGCTGCGAAAAAGGAA
>JBJOMA010000239.1:0-4059 GCA_046052625.1 Bacteroidota bacterium | reverse complement strand
ACCGGCGGAGGAGCAAGCAATGATTATGCAGAAGACCTCGCCATCGATGCGGCCGGAAACGTATACATGGCCGGAAGCTACCAATTATCCACCCAGTTCGGGATGCTTACGACCAACTCAGCCGGATTGCAGGATGCCTTCCTGGTCAAATACGATTCGAATGGAAATTCAATTTGGTTGAGGACCGGTTCCGGAAAAGCGCTTGACAACGGATACGGTGTCGGCTGCGACAACAACGGTGGTGTCTATTTCACGGGCTTCTTCAGCGATACCGCTACTTTTTCCGGCCAGTCGGTCATTTCCGCCGGCGGCTATGATGTCTTCTGGGCCAAGTACGATACAGCCGGTAATTTGCACTACCTGCGTCGTGCCGGAGGTACCGGTTCCGATTATGGTTACTCCATCGCTGTACATCCAAGTGGCGATATACACCTCTCCGGCGGATTCAGTAATACCGTGGCAGTGGGTGTCGACACTTTGGTGAGTTCCGGATTCAGCGACGCATTCCTGATCCGCTGCGATCCCGCGGGAGATCCTGTGACCGCCGCACGCTTCGGCGGATCCGGAAATGATTTCGGTAACGATGTCGTACGGACATCCGGCTACGGAGTAAACGTGTCGGGGTATTTTGACGGATCCTTCACTGTTGGAAATACCGTTTTCCCCGCCTCGTTCGGCTCACGAGACGCTTTCGTCGCGGGCTTTGATTTCAACTGCATCAACCAATGGGCAGTTCGTGCCGGCGGCAGCGGACTCGACCAGTCCTTCGCAGTCGCAACCGACCCTTCGGATGCGGTGTATTTCAGCGGCAACTACTCGGGCACCGCTGCGTTCGGTCCTGCCACCCTCAGTTGCGGAACGCGCTCAGCCATTTACCTTTCGAAACTTCGTTCGTGCGATTCGATATCGGTGACGGGAACACAAGGATTCTGTGTGACCAACGGGACACAGGCCCTTACGTACACCGTCAGCAGCCCGAGCAGCAACTATGCGTATGCCTGGAGTCCGACCGGATCCACCTCGGCATCCATCACCGTGACACCGACTGCAACGACTGAATATACCGTCACCGCCGACGACGGAGCCGGATGCATCGTTTCTGCAACTACAGCTGCCATCGTGGAATCGGTGGCGGATTTTTCTGTCGTCTTGTCGGATGATACGATTTGTCAGGGGAACGCAGTCAACCTGTTTGCCGATTGGGATTTCGGGAATTCACTGCCCGCTCCCACAGGCTACTGTCCGGTCATTAACGGCATCAGTCAAGCGGACGAGCAGATACTCGCAGTGTCTTTCGGATCCATGACCAACGTGCAACAGGATACCTGCGGCTCGAATTATACGGACTTCACCGCCGGTATTACTCCTGTCCGTGTGAACCGGGGAGGGACCTACCCCTTCACCGTGGTGACGGACGAGTGCGACGGAGCACCATACTACAACAGCGGTCTTTGTATCTATATCGACTACAACCGCGACGGCGACTTCAGCGACTCAGCTGAACAGGCCTATTCTTCGACCGTTCTTCTGTTAGCGCCGAACACACGCACGGGAACGATCACCATCCCTTCTTGGGCGACACCCGGCACTACCCGCATGCGGATAGTGGTCATGGAAGCCATCATTTCCCCGAACGCCTGCATTACCATCAGTTACGGAGAAGCGGAGGATTATCTGGTGGAGATCGGAACCGGCGGACTGACCAACAGCTGGTCGGACGGAACGCAAGCTTCCTCTTTCATAAGCCCGACACCTGCTTCAACGACGACCTATACTGTAACCTCTTCGAGCGAATTCGGGTGTGTCGCAACGGCGACCGCTACCGTGAACGTCAATCCCGCTCCCGTGGTATCCATCACCGGTCCTGCGGCAGTCTGTGTCCCTTCCGCCTTCACGCTTGATGCCGGCAGCGGTTTCAGTTCGTACACCTGGACCGCCAATGGTTGGACGGCCGGCTCCGGTCAGACGTTATCGGACTCTACAGATCATATCCTGCCCGTTCAGGATTATACCGTGACCGTGACCGATTCAGACGGATGTACAGCGACTGATTCCCTGTTTGTGGTCTACTCGGAAGAACCGGCGGACGTGCCGGTCTGCCTGGTGACGGTCGATTCGAACAGCACATACAACAGGATCGTTTGGGAAAAGAACCCGGTGGCTGACGCGGTCGACAGTTTCATCGTTTACCGGGAAATCACAACTAACACCTTCCTTCAGATAGGGGCGCTGGGAAGGTCCGAGTTCAGCGTCTTCACCGACTCTGCCGTGAATGTCAATGCGACCAGCTATAAATACAAGGTCGCCTGGAAGGATACGTGCGGCAACTACGGAACTCCGTCATTTTATCACAACACGATCCACCTGCAGTATCTGGGATTCGGCAACCTGCAGTGGACGAATTACGAAATCGAGAACACGGCGAACACAGTGGCGAGTTACAACGTGTACCGCGAGAACAACTCCTCCGGCAATTTCCAACTACTGCAGGTGATTCCCGGGAACAACAATACATTTACGGATGTCAACTACGCTTCGTACCCGAACGCCCGGTACCGGGTGGATGTCAATTGGCTGACGGGAGGAAGCTGTAATCCTACGGCACGAGTAATCACCACCTCGCAGTCGAACATCCGCAACATAGGTTCGACGGCGGGAGTTTCCGATTTGACGGTATCTCCGGCCATCCGGTGGTATCCGAATCCTGCCGTCGGATTCGTGACGGTGGAACAAGATGCATCAAGAATTTCGATGACGAAAGAAATCCGGTTCATGGATTCGTTCGGCAGGCTGGTGTTTGTTGTACCCCACGGTACGCTGCGCGAAAAAATCGACATCAGCGGATGGCCGGCAGGGGCTTACACCATACTGCTGATCGAGCAGTCGGGAACGTACCAAGGAGTCGGCAAATTACTGGTCCGGTGATTTATTGATTCCATTATTCCCTTCGGAAAATTGAATGAAACCCTACTCCATGAAAAAGGCCGCATAACGCGGCCTTTTCAATTTTCAAGTGGAAGTGATTACTGAACCGGTACGCCGTCAACCAGGATGACCGGAGTTCCGAAAGAAACATCGGTTACGCGACCCGTCCAGTTTCCGTTCGGACAACCGCCCGGCAAAGGAAGTGGAGTGGTCAATGAGAAATTGACACGACCGTTACGGTCAGAGGTGTAGCGGCCGCTGACAGAGAAGCCTTCGGTTTTGGTCTGGCCCGGTGCCACATTACCACCACGGTTCGTGCACTCGGTCGTTACTACGCCGGAGACCTGCATTTCGATAGTGATGCCTTGGTTGTTACCCAAGCCGGCAATAGAACCGGTTGCGGTCAACGTGTTGCCGTTATCCGTTACAGTAGGTCCTGCAACGAAGTGAGGGTTCTGGGCGAATACGCTGATAGCGGTACCGACCAGGAAGCTGAGAAGAAGTACGGTATGTTTCATTGGTGTAGAGAGTTTATATGCTACAAGCTAATAAAATTTCTTAAAATGGGAATTATAATGATGTTAATATTTTCAATTGAGCCTATAATTATTATTTTTATAATCATTTTTTAACTAAAAAGGGGCAATTGTTATTTCCTGCATTCGCCTGATTCCGCTGCCTGCCTCTTTTTCGCTAACTTGTAGAGCGACACCTGATCGCACTGCTATCCAACCTTTCCACCGCCTTAAAACATGGATTTCTTTTCAATCGTACTACTTGTCTTGTTATTGTCGTCAATCGCATTGCAGATTTTCCTCCGTACAAAAAACGGTACTGAATCCGGACTTACAGCGGAAATCAACCGCCTGCAGGAGGGCATGCAACGCATCGAGAACAATCTGAAAGAAGACTTCCGGATAAGCCGGGAGGAGGCTTCCCGAACCGGACGCGAAAACAGGGATGAACTCAATTCTTCCATCCGCGACTTCAAAAAGGAGCTGACCGAATTGCGCGAACGGCTCTTGAAGGATCTTTCGGATTTCTCGGCAAAGAACAACGACCTGCTCGAGAAAATCCACCGTCAGGTCGATCAGGAACTGAAGCGGTTCATGGAACAGGCTCAGACCAACGCCT
>JBJOMA010000238.1:0-11346 GCA_046052625.1 Bacteroidota bacterium | reverse complement strand
CATGGTCAATCCCGTTCCGATTATAAGGACCGGCAGGTTTTTATCGTAACGGGCGACAGCCTGTCGGGACCACGGATCGCGGAAATAGATATTGCTGGAGGTGAATTCCATTGGAACACCCTTCGGCTTTCCGGGAGGAAAATTACCGGTGGCAAGCACCGTGCGGTCGACGTGGTATTCGCTTCCATCGGCAACTGTCAGTACATGGGTGTCGTCGGATTTCCTGAATCCCACCACGCGTTGACGAATCACTTGAAGTCGTCCGCCGGCTTTCCTGAGTTCATGTGAGAACAGTTCCGCAACATAGGTCCCATACGCTGCTCGCGGTTGGTAGCTTTCGGCAATTGATTCCATAGGGACAATCCCTTTTTCACCCTTATCCATCAGCCAGCGGACAAAATGTTCCGGGTCATCGGGTAAGGCGCTCATGTTTTTCGCCTTCACATTGAGCAAGTGGTTCCCGGAGTAAGTGGAATAGGCGACTCCTTTTCCCGGATCGTTGCCGGCTTCGAACAGCAGCAGACTTGTGTTTCCCTTGCAGTTCCGCAGCAGGTGAACTGCTGTCATAGCGCCGCAGAACCCACCGCCGATGATGCCGATGCTAAGTGTATGCGTTGACGGGTCCCGGGTCATTCAAAAAGGTAAAAAAAGACCCCGTCAGTTCGGGGTCTTTGATTCGAAGGAGGAAGTGTCAATGCACGGAAGCACGTATGATGTTGAGCGCGCCGCCGGCTTTGAACCATTCGATCTGATTCTCGTTGTATGTGTGATTCACTGTGATGGCTTCGGAAGTGCCGTCGCTGTGATGAATGACCAGCGTAAGCGGTTTTCCTGCAGTGAACGTCTTAAGTCCCGTGATGTCGAAGGTGTCGTCTTCACGGATCTTGTCGTAGTCGGAGTTGTTCGCGAAGGTCAATGCCAGCATCCCCTGCTTTTTGAGGTTGGTCTCGTGGATACGGGCGAAAGATTTTACCAGTACCGCACGGACACCGAGGTGGCGCGGTTCCATCGCAGCATGTTCACGGCTGGAGCCCTCGCCGTAATTCTCATCCCCGATGACGATCGATCCGACGCCGGCCGCTTTGTAAGCCCGCTGTACGGCCGGAACTTCGCCGTATTCGCCGGTCAGTTGGTTCTTGACGGAATTGGCGGCTTCGTTGAAGAAGTTGGTGGCACCTGTCAGCATGTTGTTGCTGATGTTGTCGAGGTGTCCGCGGAATTTCAGCCACTTGCCCGCAGGGGAGATGTGGTCGGTGGTGCACTTGCCTTTCGCTTTGATCAGCAGGCGGAGGTTCGTCAGGTCAGTGCCTTCCCACGCAGCAAAGGGATCCAACAGTTGAAGACGGTTGCTGGAGGGAGATACGTTCACCTTCACCCCGCTGCCGTCGGCAGCCGGTTCCTGGTATCCGTTGTCCTTCACGTCGAATCCTTTGGAGGGCAACTCATCACCGGTCGGAGGGTCGAGCTTGACGGCTTTTCCCTCGGAATTGACGAGCGTATCCGTCATCGGATTGAAGGAGAGGTCGCCGGCCAAGGCCAGCGCCGTGACCAATTCCGGTGAGGCGACGAACGCGAACGTGTTCGGGTTGCTGTCCTGACGCGCTTTGAAGTTCCGGTTGAAGGAATGTACGATGGTGTTCTTTTCCTGCTTGTCAGCGCCGGCCCTTGCCCACATGCCGATACAAGGACCGCAGGCGTTAGCGAATACTTTCGCTCCGATCTTTTCGAAGGTATCGATCAGTCCGTCGCGCTCGATGGTGTATCGAACGAGCTCGGAACCGGGTGTTATCGTGAATTCGGCCTTCGGCGACAGTTTCTTTTCAACGGCCTGACGTGCCAGCGAAGCAGCGCGGGAGATATCCTCGTAGGAAGAGTTGGTGCACGAGCCGATCAGTCCGACTTCCACTTTCATCGGCCAGCCATTGGCGGCCGCCACTTCTTTCATCTTACTGATGGGCGTGGCCAGGTCAGGGGAGAAGGGGCCGTTCACATAGGGTTCGAGGGTGTTCAGGTCGATTTCAATGACCTGGTCGAAGTAGTTGCCGGGATTCGCATACACTTCTGCGTCCCCGGTAAGGTTTTCACGGATGGCATTGGCAAGTTGGGCCACATCGGCACGTCCTGTAGAGCGCAAGTAGCGTTCCATACTGTCGTCGTACCCGAACGTAGAGGTCGTAGCTCCGATCTCGGCACCCATGTTGCAGATGGTCCCTTTGCCGGTACAGCTCATGTTGACCGCCCCCTCGCCGAAATATTCGACGATACAACCGGTGCCGCCTTTTACAGTGAGCAATCCGGCGACCTTGAGGATGACGTCCTTCGGGCTCGTCCAACCATTGAGTTTTCCGGTCAGCTTGACGCCGATCAGTTTGGGCCATTTGAGTTCCCAGGGAAGTCCGGCCATGACGTCACACGCATCGGCGCCACCGACACCGATGGCGACCATGCCCAATCCGCCGGCATTGACCGTATGGGAATCAGTTCCGATCATCATGCCTCCGGGGAAGGCATAGTTCTCCAGCACGACCTGGTGGATGATGCCGGCACCCGGTTTCCAGAATCCGATACCGTATTTATTCGATACGGAACTGAGGAAATCGTATACCTCTTCATTCTCCTTTTCGGCAACGGCCAGATCCTGATTGCTGCCGGTCTTGGCAGTGATCAGGTGATCGCAGTGTACGGTGGAGGGGACTGCAACTTTCGGCCGACCTGCCTGCATGAACTGGAGCAATGCCATCTGAGCGGTCGCATCCTGCATGGCGACGCGATCCGGATTGAAATCCACGTAGGAGGTTCCTCGTTCGTAAGCTTTTCCGGGTAATTCTCCGGCGAGGTGTGAATACAGGATTTTTTCAGTCAACGTCAACGGGCGGCCGACGATCTGCCGCGCTTTGGCGATTCGCTCCGGCATTTTTGCATAAAGGGAGCGGATCATTTCAAGGTCAAAAGCCATGATTTTTTAGTTTTTTCGGGTCTGCAAAGGTAACATTTTGCTTCCAAGGAGGAAACGACCGGATACCTGCTTCCTGCGCTCGAAACCTTACACTCGGGACCATTGGACTGTTTTTAAAATGCGGACACTTATCCTATGGATTAAGTTGCCCGTATGTCACAGCAATTCCTGAAGCGTTCGGCCTTTGTGGTCTCGCTGCTCCGTTTTTTTATTCTGGTTTCATTCTATGCAGGACTGGTCGTATTGGTACATTTTGTAACCCGTCCGGTACCCGCCGTCCAGCCATCCGGAGTCCCAGCGGAGATCCGCATATTTAAATAGTGATTTCAGCGGGCAAAAACCTGCTTTTTGATTCGGAATCTCGTTTTTTCGGTCATGCCAATTGAATTGGAAGTTCCAGCATATATTCTATCTTTGCAGGCTCGAAAAAAACAATAAAATTGCGTTTTTTATCTAATTCCCAACCATATCATGCAAAGTAAAGGTGCTATTAAACTGTTTGCGATCCTGTTGGCCCTCGTGTGCCTGTACCAGCTGTCGTTCACGCTGGTGACGCGCGGAGTCGAAAACGACGCCAAAGAATATGCAAAGGGTGATGTCGCTAAAGAGCGCGCTTACCTGGATTCGATGAATTCCCAGGAGGTTTATCCGATTGTCGGTCTCACCTACAAGAAGTGCAAAGAGAACGAGCTCAACATGGGTCTTGACCTGAAGGGTGGCATGAACGTCACCTTGGAAGTCTCCCTGGTCGATCTGGTCCGTTCGATGGCGAACAACAGCAATGATGCCACCTTCAACAAGGCGCTTCAGAACGCAGTCGCTGCACAGTCCAGCAGTCAGAAGGACTTCGTGTCCCTGTTCGTGGATGAGTTCAAGAAATTGGATCCCAATGCAAAGCTGGCCGCCATCTTCGCCACCAAGGAGCTTTCCGACCGCATCAATTTCAATTCGTCCAATGACGAAGTCCAGAAAGTGATCAAGGCGGAAGCAGATGCCGCTTTCAGTCGTACGTACCAGATCATCAAGACGCGTATCGACAAGTTCGGTGTCACACAGCCCAACGTTCAACAGATCGGCAACGGCCGGATCCTGGTGGAACTTCCCGGCATCAAGGAGCCGGAGCGTGTCCGTAAGCTTCTCCAGGGAACCGCCAAGCTGGAGTTCTGGGAAACCTATGACAACATGGACCTCTATCCGAAACTCGAAGAGGCCAACAATGTGCTGAAGCTGATCGTCGGAAGCGAGACCTCTTCCGGAGAGGCTATTGCCATGGATTCACTGGAAACCAGTGCCGATACGGTGAAAGCGTCCGTAGACAGCCTGGCTGCAAAGACGGACAGCTCCTCCAGCCTCAGTCAGCAACTTGCGGCAGGAGCCGAAAAGAAAGACACAGCAAAGAGCGATACGTCAAAGGCTTCTAAGACCTTTGAGGATTTCGCTCGCGAGAATCCGCTCTTCGGCGTGTTGACGCCTTCCATCAACCAGAACGAGCAAGGCCAGTCCGAACTCCGCAAGGGTCCGGTCATCGGTGCCTCCCTTGTCAAAGACACGGCCAAGGTGAACGCTTATTTCGCCATGGAACAAGTGATGGCGAAGTTTCCGAAAGACTTCAAGCCGTTGTGGTCGGTCAAGCCGATCGATAAGGACGGCCGCGTGCTGCAATTGGTGGCGATCCGCCTTCCTGCCCGCGACAACCAGGCTCCGTTGGACGGTTCAGCCATTGTAGATGCCCGTAAACAGAAAGGTCAGTTCTCCGACAACTGGGAGATCGGCATGAGTATGAATGCGGAAGGCGCCCGTGTCTGGAAGCGTTTGACCCGCGACAACATCGGCAAGTCCGTCGCCATCGTATTGGACGACTATGTGTATTCTTATCCGGTCGTTCAGGGTGAAATCGCAGGAGGTAACTCCAGCATCACCGGTAACTTCACGTTGGAAGAGGCGGAAGACCTGGCTAACATCCTGAAAGTCGGTAAGCTCCCCGCACCGGCCCGCATCGTGGAAGACACGGTAGTCGGTCCTACGCTCGGTAAGGAAGCCATCAGCTCCGGTCTCATGTCGTTCATCATCGCGCTCATTCTGGTGCTGGTATTCATGGTCTCCTACTACAGCAATGCCGGTCTGGTGGCCGACATCGCGCTCTTTGCGAACGTGTTCTTCATCATGGGTATTCTGGCATCGCTGGGCGCGGTGCTCACGCTTCCCGGCATCGCCGGTATCGTGCTGACCATCGGTCTCTCCGTGGATGCGAACATCCTCATCTTCGAGCGGGTCCGCGAGGAAATGGCCCTTGGAAAAGGCGGGCGACTTGCTATTTCTGACGGCTTCAAGCATGCGTATTCGTCGATTATCGACTCCAACATCACCACGCTTATCCTGGGTATCATCCTGTACACCTTCGGTACCGGTCCGATCCAGGGATTCGCTACGACCTTGATCATCGGTATTCTATCTTCCCTGTTCTGCGCTATTTTCATCACTCGTCTGATTTTCGATTGGATGACCGGCAGGAACATGGATATCCGTTTCTGGAATGCGTTCTCCAAAGGCGCCTTCAAGAACATCAACATCAACTTCGTCGATCGCAGGAAGGTATACTACATGATCTCCTCGTTGATCATTCTGGCAGGTGTCGCCGCCTTCGCGATGAAAGGCCTCAATTTCGGTGTCGACTTCAAGGGTGGCCGCACTTACGTAGTCCGCTTCGAGAAGGAGATCGCCACCGTCGATGTGATCGACGCATTGAAAGGACCGTTGACCAAGTCTCCCGAGGTGAAGACCTTCGGCGACAACAATCAGGTCAAGATCACGACGACTTACCTTATCGACGACCCCGCTGCCGATGCCGAGGTGAAGGTTTCTGAAAAGCTCAACGAGGGTCTTTCTTCCATCAAGGACAACAAATATGAAGTACTGAGTACGCAGAAAGTAGGTCCGACCGTTGCTGATGACATCAAGTCTTCTGCGGTCTGGTCGATCCTTATCTCCTGCGCTCTGATGTTCATTTACATCTTCATCCGCTTCAAGCGCTGGCAGTACGGTCTCGGTGCCGTCGCGGCTCTTCTGCACGATGCCGTCGTCGTACTTGCTTTCTTTGCGATCTTCAACGGAGTGCTGCCGTTCTCTCTGGAGATTGACCAAGCGTTCATTGCAGCTATCCTGACGGTCATGGGTTATTCGATGACGGATACCGTCGTCGTGTTCGACCGGATCCGTGAATTCGTCGGGGTGCATCACCATGCTTCTGACCAGAAGAAAGTCATCAACGACGCGCTGAATTCCACCCTGAGCCGTACGATCAATACTTCGTTGACCATCTTTTTCGTCCTTCTCGCCATCTTCATCTTCGGCGGAGAAGTGATCCGTGGTTTCTCCTTCGCGTTGTTGATCGGTATCGTCATCGGTACCTATTCCTCCATCTGTATTGCAACGCCGATCGTTATCGATTTCCAGAAGTTGGGTAAGAAAGCCTGATTTCAATAAATATTTACAGCAAAAGCCGGTCTCAAGCCGGCTTTTGTTTTTACATGACGAACGACATGTTCCCTTCCTGCGACTTTCGTATCTTTACGGCATAATCATAGGATTAACATGGTATCGGGTACACTCCTTTTCCTTAACATGGGCGGCGGCGAAGTTTTCGTCATCCTGCTTGTCGTCCTTCTGTTTTTCGGTTCCAAACGTATTCCGGAGCTCGCGAAAGGACTCGGCAAGGGGATGCGCGAATTCAAGGACGCCATGAGCGGTATCGAGCGCGAAGTCAAAGACGCTGCAAATGCTGAAACAAAGCCTTTGCAGGAGCCAGCCAAGAAATCAGACGAGTAATTGTGGATCCGGCCTTACAGCCGGATTTTTTCATTTACGCCGGTTCCTGAAGTGTTCCATCACTTCTTCCGTCGTACGTGCATTGAACGTCATTTCTTTCGTGAGGCCGCCTTTTCTTGCCACACATACGCCATAATGCATGTCGTGGTAACCCTCTTTCCGATGGGCATCCGGGTTGATGCTTATGGTCACTCCTTTTTCCATCGCATACGGAAGGTGTCTCCAGTCGAGGTCCAGCCGGTATGGGTTCGCATTCAGTTCGATGACGACACCGTTCGCTGCACAAGCGTCAATCACTTTCTTCATGTCAAGCGGATACCCTTCCCGCGCCAGAAGTAACCGTCCTGTAGGGTGGCCTAGAATGGTCGTATAAGGGTTTTCAATGGCCTTGACCAGTCGGGAGGTAGCTTTGGATTCCTCCATGCGTAAAACGCTGTGAATGGAGGCGACGATGAAATCGAAACCCGCAAGGATCTCGTCCGGGTAATCCAACGCACCGTCGTTAAGGATGTCTGATTCGATGCCTTTGAAGATGACAAAGGGAGCCAGTTGACGGTTCAGCCGGTCGATTTCTTCGAATTGCAGGAGGATACGGTCCGGTTTGAGACCGTTGGCATAGAAGGCGCTCTGGCTGTGATCACAGATACCGAGATAACCGTATCCCATGCTTTTGCAATAAGCCGCCATTTCTTCCAGGGAGTCGATGCCGTCACTGTAAGTGGTGTGGTTGTGCAGGATGCCGCGTAAGTCGCCGTAGTCTACGGGGTCGGGCACTTGCTTTTTCTCCATCCAGCCGAATTCGAACATGCCTTCGCGGAATTCCGGTTCCAGGTAGGGAAGGCCGATGGAGGAAAAAAGTTCAGCTTCCGTTTTACCGACGGGTTCTTTCGATCCGGGTCGGGCCTTGAGTTGTTCGAAATGCGAATCCGATCCTGTCGTCCGGAAAAGTAGCTGTTCGAAGTTGTCAGAATCCGTCACGTGGCATTCCAGGTGCAGGCCGGAGACGAGCATCGCTATGATTTTCGCCACATCTGACCGAAGCGATGTCGCGTTCACCAGTGGATGTTCCTCCAGGAAAGCGATCAGGTCGTCATTTGAAATGTCCGCAAGTACGAGCGATACCGTATCGATTATTTCACATTTACGCCTTAATGCGCCGGTGAAAGAGGATTTGCGGACTCGTCCGGAGGCTTCCAGATCGTGGAGCAGCTGCGTCGCCAATGATTCCGCTACCGCATAGTGGTACTTTCCCTTGTTCGCGTTCGCGTATTCGATGGAGCGCCTTACCTGGTCTTGTGTCTTTTCTCCGAATCCCTTCAATTCAACCAAGCGGTTCTCATTGCAGGCATACAGCAATTCGCCTGTGGAGGTGATGTCCAGTTCCTTCCAAAGAGCTCGTACTTTTTTCGGACCGATGCCCTTTATGGAGAGCAGGTCTATCACACCTGCAGGTGTTTCTGCCAAAAGTCCGTCCAGCTCCTTGAACGTGCCGCTAGCGAGCAGCTCACGGATCTTTTCCGATGTGCCTTTTCCGATGCCATCGATTGATTCTATTTCTTGCGGCGGATAGGTTTCAAGTGCAGTAGGCAGCCGTTCCACTTTGAATGCGGCATTCTGAAGCGAACGGATCTTGAACGGATTCCCGTCGTGCAGCTCCATCAGCTGCGATGCAAGGCGAAGCGCACGTGAAATCTCTTTGTTATTCATGGAGTGCCGGCTCTGATCAAAGACGCATCAATGAATATCGAGTTCGAACGGCATCTTGGCGATTACACCTTGTTGCCTTACCAGCTGGCGGATACCGCTGTAATAGCGATAATTTTCCTCTCCAAGTTCGTTTTTGGCGAAAAAGGCTTCCGCTTCGCTTGCAAAATCCTCCATCAATTGCTCTATGAATTCTTTTTGCCTCGGCAATTCCACGATACGATAGGTGTCCAATTTGGCGAGACGAGCGGCCATCTTCACCGCGTCTTCCAATGTCCCCAGTCGGTCCACCAGACCGATATCAACGGCGGTTGCACCCGACCAGACGCGTCCCTGGCCGATGCTGTCAACACCGGATTTCGACATGCGACGCCCTTCTGCCACTCTGCCGGTGAATACATCGTAAATATGCTCGATCTCCTGCTCGATCATCGCGCGCTCATCCGCCCGCATCGGTCTTGTCATTGAGCCGAGGTCTGCGAAACGAGAGGTCTTCAGGGTGTCAAAGGTGATGCCCAGCTTATTGTTTAGCATCTTCTGTGCATTGAACATGAGTCCGAATACGCCGATTGAACCGGTAATGGTCGTCGGCTGCGCGATGATGGAATCGGCTGCGCACGAGATGTAATATCCGCCGGAAGCAGCCACATCGCCCATGGATGCGACCACCGGCTTGGCTTTGCGGGTGAGCATCACTTCCCGCCATATCACATCGGATGCCAGTGCGCTTCCGCCGGGAGAATTGACGCGAAGCACTACCGCCTTTACGGCTGTGTCCAATCGGGCTTTTCGGATCTCCTCTGCCGTAGTCACCGAGCCGATGGAATTGTCGTTCCCTTCGCCCTCGCTGATTTCTCCAACTGCATAGATGACTGCGATCTTCCGGCCGGAGTAGGGACGATCAGATTTTACAAAAGCCTTGTCATACCGCTGCAGCGAAACGGTCTTGGGTTTTTCCTCCTTCTTCCAGGAACAACTCTTCTCCAGGTCCGTCAGTAATTCGTCGTAGAATGCCACGCGGTCGACGAGACGGTTCTTCAGTGCCGCCTCGGGATCCCGGCTTACGAAGCCGTCAGCCAGCATTCGTAAGGTGTCGACCGGAATCTTGCGTGATTCGGAAATCCGTGTCAACATATGGTTCCACATGTCGCCCATAAGTGTACGCAACTGCTCTCGGTTTTCAGGGCTCATCTTGTCCAGTATGAACGGCTCGATGGCGCTTTTGTATTTCCCGTGCCGGATGATCTGCGGTTCGATTTCCAGTTTTTCCAGCGCACCTTTCAGGAACATCATCTCCATACTAAGTCCCTTGAAGTCCACCATTCCTTGCGGATGGACATAGATGCGGTCGGCAGTAGTAGCCAGGTAGTAGGCTCCCTGGGTATAATAGTCGCCGTATGCGTAAATGAATTTTCCGCTTTGTTTGAAGTCCAGCAATGCTTTTCGGATTTCCTCGTTCGTCGCCCGACCGGCAGGAATGGTGGTCAGGTTCAACAGGATCCCCTTGATGCGGCTGTCGCGCCGTGCTTTGTCCAGATTCTTGAGGATGTCGTTCAGTCCGAGTGCAGCGGGGCGAAGTCCTCCCGGTGAAAACTGTTCGAACGGATTCTTGGAGGTGCGTTCGCCGGCTATAGGAGCGAGCTCGACGACCAGCACGGTGCCGTCCTTTATCGTTATTTCACCTTCGTTTCCGAAGCTGGCTACCACGGCACTCAAGATCAGCGCCAAGAATCCGAACAACAGGATGGTGCCCAGAACGAAACCCAGTGCCGAGGCGAAGACGTATTTGAAGAATGATTTCATGGTTAATCAGTTGAGCGCATAAAGGTACGACGCGCGGATCAATTACCTTTGTGACTGACAAAGATCAGTATGGCCGGAATGAATCGATACTTCCTCTTGCTGGGTTCCAATGTCGGGGACCGCATGGACGAGCTTAATTCGGCCTTGAGCTTGATTTCCCGGTTCATCGGAATTCCTGACAAGATTTCCTCTGTTTATGAGACGGCCGCATGGGGAAAGACGGATCAGCAGCCCTTCCTGAATCAGGTTGTCAGTGGTTTGACGGATCTGGATCCTTTCGAAGTCATGCGGGAGGCACTTACCGCCGAACGCCTACGCGGAAGGATCCGGGAAGCCAAATGGGCGCCCCGGACAATCGATATCGATCTGCTCTTCTTTGATGATCAACGGATTAGTGAGCCGGAGTTGACTGTGCCGCATCCGATGCTTCACCTTCGTCGTTTCACATTGGTTCCGTTGTGTGAGATTTTTCCCGATTTTCGTCATCCCGTCATCGGTAAGCCTCTGTGCGAATTGTTGGAAGAGCTGGAGGACTCACTAGACGTACGCCGATATATCCCGGAACCATGAGCCTTCGTTTGTATTACGACTATATAGTGATCGAAGGGAATATCGGTACGGGTAAGACCTCATTGGCCACCCGGATTGCAGCGGAGCACGATACAAGACTGGTCCTGGAGCGGTTTGCGGACAATCCCTTTCTTCCTAAGTTCTACGAGAACCAAGCTCGGTATGCTTTTCCTCTTGAGTTGTCCTTTCTTGCCGACCGCTTCCAACAGTTGAACGATGAGTTGCGACCACGGGAATTATTCCGTCAGCAGACAGTGGCCGATTATATCCTCAGTAAGTCGCTCATCTTCGCGGGTGTTACACTTAAGGAAGACGAGTTTCAGTTGTACCAGCGGTTGTTCCACATCATCCATTCACAGCTACCCCGTCCCGATCTGTTGGTCTATCTCCACAAGGATGTAGACCGATTGCAGGAGAATATCCGCAAGCGGGGTCGTGATTACGAGCAAAATATCCCTGACCGGTATCTTACTGATTTGGAAAAAGGG
>JBJOMA010000237.1:0-6165 GCA_046052625.1 Bacteroidota bacterium | reverse complement strand
CTCTTCTGGACATCCTTGCTCATTCCGATTCCTTTGTCGGATACTTTGACCAGAATCCCGCCACCGGGAATCGAGGCCGTATCAACGGTAATCTCAGGACGTTCAGGAGAATACTTGTTCGCGTTCTCCAGCAAATTGATGATGATGTTCGACAGGTGGACAGGATCCCCATACACCATAGGATCGGTTGCGTTCAAATTGGTGGTTATCGTACCGCTTCGGTTTTCTACCTGCAAACGGATCTGTTCGATGGAGTGATGGATAAGGTCGTGTAAATCGACCACTTCTTTATTGAGTCGAATCTCTCCTTTGTCAACTTGTGCCATCTGCAGGACCCGTTCCACCTGGCTGTTCATCCGTTTGTTCTCTTCTCGTATGATCCGGGTGAAATAATCGAACTTTTCCGGATCGGCCGCGGCTTTCGGATTACGGAGCGAATCAACAGCCAAAGAGATCGTCGCCAACGGCGTCTTGAACTCATGGGTCATATTGTTGATGAAGTCGGTCTTGATTTCCGAGACTTTCTTCTGACGGAGAATGATTTGTATGGTATAAGCGAAACCGAAGATGATGATGAAGGTGAGTAACGTGGATATCAGCAGCATGCTTCCCATCGTCTCGAAGAAATAGCTGAACGTTTCCGGGAAAGAAAGTACCAGGTAGTCCGGCCGGGCGACCATGTCGTGCGGATATAGTACAACCCGGTAATTCGTGGACGTGTTTGCAGAGTCGATACGGTCTTGTACTGATTCAAGAAGCCGTGTGCCTGTTGAATTCATGACGCAGTAATCGAATTTCAGATCGATGTTGTGGTTGTTCAATTCTGCACGCAGCAGTGAATCCAGGTTGGCCCTTTCAAGCCGGTTGCGGATGTCTTGGTCCGTACCAACGAATTCAAGTGCCATTTTTTGCATCACTTCATTCAGTTTGGATAGACGAGCCTTTATCCGTTCTTCGTTCTGACGGATGATTACTTCAGCGGAATCGCCGTAGACGCGTGTGATCTGTGACGAACGTATCATACGTCGTGACGAAGAATCGGTCTTTATGATGTTGCGACGTTGGACACGCATATAGGAACCGGGGTCCGTGCTGCTCAGCTCCACCTTCTCTTCCTTCCGGTCTGAATTTTCGCCCCATGTATTTTCAGGATTTCCGGGATCCGGTAGCGTCAGGACGGTATCGCGTATTTCAAACGTTTCTGCATTGATCGTATCCGCCAGCATCATTTCTGAGATGGAGTCAGGGTTGATACCGAACAACCTGTTGTGCAAGAGGCTGGCGGCCTCGTGCGTTTCGATACGATCGACTACATTCGAAAGTGCATGATTGACCGATTGGTCGAATTGTTGCTCTTTTAGACGAAAATCATCCGATATCCATTTCACCTGAAGAATGATGATTCCGGTGAGTGCTATAGACATCAATAGGATGATGCCGCGGATCCTGCGCCTGTCCATTTGTTACAAAAATAAGGTTCCGGGCAGGATGCAATAGGACTTTAACCAATCATTAACATTGATTAACCGCCGTTTAACGCACGCCCGAATGATTCCCTGCTACCTTCGGCGTACTTCAAGCTGATGACAAAAAAACTCCGTATAGAACATTATTTTACGCTGCTGGCAGTTCTGCTTGCAGTTATGCTCTTCGGTACGGTTGTTGCTTTGGTATGATAGGAAATCCGGAGGTTCCATTCCGGTGCTCCGAACAGTTTTTGGTTGTGTGGTTAGAAAAGGTGTTCCTTAATGGACGCCTTTTCATTTTTAAATCCCTTTGACAGTAGCGGCCTGACCTGCCTGTGCAAGATGTCGAGCCGTATGTCCCTTTAATGACTCCAGTAGATCGCCTGCCCGGATGGTGATCAGCGGTGAAACAGGTGACCGGACGACTTTTGACAACGCATTCCGCTCCTCGAGTTCCCGGAATATCCCTTCGAAACGGATCAGCTGTTCGGCGGTAGCTACTACGATTTCCTTCGTAATTCCCCGAACCGATGGTTGGAAGAGCCGAGGGGCTTTATATCGGCGGTTGACTGCGGTTCCCAGCTGCAGGATCATGCTCTTTCCTATCGAATCAGTGAACGGGGAATTTCTTTCCCAGAAGTTGGGTTTGTGATCCGGTTTCAGCAAGGACTCCAGCGCGGGAATATACGCGGCATTGGTACGTCGAATATGGTCAATGCATTGACCAATGCTCCATTTACCGGTCACAGTTATTGAGTTGAGTGTAACTTCATCAATAGCGTCGAATGTATCGATCAGTTGCCGGGAAAGTTCATTGAAAGTAGGTGTTGCCACGGACAGATTCGGTTTTCAAAACAGTGATTTAAGTAGTTTGCCGTCTACTTGTTTTTCCGTTTCGAAACGGATGGTTTTGAACACCAATAATTTGCTCACTTCCGATTGTCCGATCGTTTTAAGGGTCAACGGTTTTCCGCCGATAAGGGCTCCAAGTCCGGAGGGTAGAAGACGAACGATATCTCCGGCATTCAATTTAAGGCTGCAGCTGACAGCCGCTTCACCTGTTGCAGGTAGAACTACGGATTCCAGTTGCCTGGCGATTCCAAGTGAATGGCCGTCCATCAGGAGTTCTGCCTGCGTTCGATTGATACGGAAACTGAAACCGTTGGGATTATAGAGTACCACTTTGAAATGTATCCCGGTACGAGGGTCCACACCGAATTCCCGTACCTCCCGGAAAACGACGCCCTGAGGCTCTTTGCAGGAAGATGCAAGAAGGGCCAACAGGATGCCGGTGATCAATAATTTACCGGATGCTCGCTGCCGGAAAATCATTCCCGCTTACTTGAGGTATTGAAAGAAAGTGTCGCTGCGTAATCCAAGGCGAAGCGATTCCACCGCAATGACCTCGTTGGGCGCGATGTTACCCAGGTTCACGTTCGCGCCCAGCAGTTTGATGAAGTAGGTCTGCCCGCTCTTATTCGGGGCTTCCCAGATCAGTTTCTCCGGCGGTATACGTGCGATGATCTTATTGATGAGGACCACGTGGGCTTTTCCGCTGGGTCGGAAAATGCCAACGGTTCCGCTTTCGCGGGCCTCTGCGATCACTTTCCAGGCACCGGCCTGAAGTTCGTTCTCGATGAGTTCGATCCACTTGTTGGGGTGGATGATGATTCCTTCCTCTTTGGAACCGACTTCTGTCAGAACGGTCACGTGCTGGCTCAGCTGCCGGATATATTCAAGCTTCTCTGCGTGCTTCAATGATATGCTGCCGTCCGACACTTCCGCATGTGTCAGCTTATACTTTTCGATAAGCCGCAGGTAGTCGTTGAATTTCTTACGGATGATAAAGGCTTCCAATAAAGTACCCCCGAGGTAGACCGGAAGGCCTGCAGAACGGTAGACCTCCAGTTTCTTTTCAAGGTTCGGCGTGATCATGGAGCTGCCGAATCCCAGTTTGACGATATCGACGTAAGGACCGGATGACTCGATGAGGTCTTCTGCCTGACGGACACCAAGTCCTTTGTCCATGACCATGGTCAGACCGGAGTTGCGCGGCTTTGCTTCGCGTGCCGGTATGCTGTCAAGTGAGAAGTTCATAGGCGGTTCTTTCGTTGTTCAATGATGTCTAGTATGTTCCTGTCGTTCTCCAGGGACGGTGAATATTCGAAAAGAGAACGGGAGAGGTCGGCATCGATGCTCAGTGCGGTTTCAAGCGTTGCATAGGATTCCTGGATACGACCGGTGGAATACTGATAGCAGGCCAGGCGGTAGAGCAGTTCTGCGTCTTCCGGATGGTGGGTGAGCCCTTTGATGATGAGATCGATGGCTTCGTCCGGTCGGTCGTCCACCATCAGCAAATGGGAGTATTCGAGCCAGATCTCCTTGTTGTCCGATTCCAGTTCGATGACCTTCTTGTAAGCGGTTTCGGCTGCTGTGTAATTCTCCAGATGGTATTCTGCATCACCGATTGCGAACCAGGCCTCGGGGCTGACAGGGTCTAGTTCCAGTGCTTTCCGAAGGTAATGCAGGGCCTCGAACCAGCGCTCTTCATTCTGCAGTGTGATGCCGATTCCTAACCAAGCCTCGACTTGCGTAGGATCCAGCTTGGTCGCTCTTTTGTAATAGTCCCTCGCACGGTGCATGTCGTTCAGTTGTTCATAGCATTCACCGATGTTGTAATACGTAAGCGCATCAGGCGCTTCATATTCGAAGGTCTTCTTGTAGCATTCTATGGCTTCTGAATGCCGGTCCAGATTTGCAAGGGTGTTCCCCTTGTTGAAGTAGGCGGCAGCGAAGTCGTCCTTGATCACCAGGCAGTAATCGTATGCCGAGATTGCTTCCTCGAAACGATCCATGCGATTCAGGACATTGCCATAGTTGTACCAGGCAGAATGGTTGTAAGGATGCAAGTCGATGAAGGCACGATAGAATTCGACGCTTTCCGGGAAGCGTTCAGTGAATTCATAACAGAACGCGATTTCATAGAGGGCCAGTTCGTTCTCCGGATTGTGCTCAAGGCATTTCTTCAGGTTGACAATGGCCTTCTCGTAATCGCCCCAGGATTCATAGACATAAGCGAGATTGAGATATAACAGGTCCGGTTCGTCCGCCAGCGGAATGGCTTTGTTGAAATTCTCTACGGCTTCTTCGAAGCGTTGCAGGTGGGAGAATATGCTGCCGCGGATCATGTAGATATCCGCCTCCTTTGGCAGGAGCAGTTCTGCTTTATCGAGTATCTCCAAGGCTTCGTCATTCCGCTCCACCATGGCCAGCAGCTGTGCTTCACGCAGCAGGAACTCGACGGAACCCGGGTGCTGGGATTGAGCGTATTCTACGACTTCCAGCGCCTTGACGGGATCGTTCTTTTCGATGTAATTATCGATAATGTTCAGAAAGGCGTCGACGTCGAAGAAGTAGGCATCCTGCTTACGGATCATCTCTTCGTACCGTTCGACCGACTGCCGGGCCTCGTTGTTTTCGTCTCTTGATCCGTTGAATGCTTCTTCCATAACGAAAAATGGGCGCTTCTATCCTCAAAAATACGAAATCCGAAGCACTTTGACACCCGAAAAGCCTATTTTATCCACAGCGGAAGATGCTTTATCCCTTAAAAACATCAATTAAATCAACCGCTTCCCGGATGCAGTGCATACTGCGTATCTTTAGGGAATGGAACTGCGGCGGCTGACATTATTCAATTTCAAGAATTATTCGCAGGCGGAAATCGATTTGGATCCGTCTTGTAACGCCTTCACCGGGGAAAACGGAGAAGGGAAGACCAATCTGCTCGACGCCATTCATTACTTGGCGTTATGTAAGAGCTATTTCCATCCGGTCGACAGTCAGAACATTCGACACGATGAGGATACCGCGATGCTGCAAGGCCTTTTCCTGCACAACGGTAAGGAGGAATCGATCTCTTGCGGGATAAGGCGCAATCAAAAGAAAGTGTTCCGACGGAATGCTAAGGAGTACGATCGGCTGACCGATCATATCGGTCTTGTTCCGGTAGTCATGATCGCACCCACGGATACGCAGTTGATCACCGATGGCAGTGAAGAACGTCGTCGGTTCCTCGACAGTATCATCGCCCAGTTCGACAAGCCGTATCTGGACGATCTGGTCAATTACAACCGGGTCGTATCCCAACGTAACGCCCTCCTCAAACATGCTGCAGCGAGCGGGCGGCTCGACCGGGAAACACTGTCAGTTTTCAATGAACAACTGGTGCCTTACGGTACGCGTATTCATGCTGCGCGTAACGCCTTCGTAAAAAGCTTCGAGCCGGTCTTCCGTGATTTCTACCGGTTCATTTCCGATGGGAAGGAGGCTACGACCGTTGTTTATTCTTCCCACCTGGAGGAAAGTGACTTTGCCAATCTGTTGGAGCGATCCTTCGAACGGGATCGCGCAGCCACTTATACGACCGTCGGGGTTCATAAGGATGATTTGGAGTTATTGATCGAAGGCCGCCCGGTCCGTCGCTATGCTTCGCAGGGTCAGCAGAAATCGTTTGTGATCGCGCTAAAGCTCGCACAGTTCGATCTGATGCGGGACCGTTCCGGACAGAAGCCGATTCTCCTGCTGGACGACATCTTCGACAAGCTCGACGACCGTCGTGTTTCCCGGCTTATGGAACTAGTCAGCGAAGACCATTTCGGACAACTTTTCATTACGGATACGCATCCTCAGCGCATTC
>JBJOMA010000236.1:0-7260 GCA_046052625.1 Bacteroidota bacterium | reverse complement strand
GGTGTTTCGATGGCGGAGAAAGATTCGACGATTAGCAAGCGGTTACTCGAATCGTTGAATTCTATCCGATAGATGGTACCGCGCGGCACCACGATATAATCGCCATAACCGAAATCCAGATTCCCGTAAATGGTGTGCAACGTACCAGAACCTTGATGGATGAAAAGCAACTCGTCCGCGTCGGCGTTCTTGAAGAAATAACCCTCCATCGATTTACGCGGGGCGGCCAAGGAGATATGAAGATCGTTGTTTACGAGGACCGCTTTTCGGCTTTCCAGGTAATCATCCGTCGGCTGAACATCGAATCCCTCAAATGACTGATGCTTCAAAGACCGTTGGAACGCCAGCTTCGGCTGAACAGAATACGGCTCACCCGTCTCTTTTATCATGGTCGGAGGATGACAATGATAAATCAGGGAATATACGTTGGAGAAACCGTGGGTGGATACCAGCTCCTCCGCGTACAGTCCACCGTCCGGTTTACGGAATTGAGTATGACGTTTAGCGGGGATACTGCCCAAAGAATGGTAGTGCGGCATGGCGGTTGTTTTTCTGATCGGGCAGGAAATCGAATTTCTCCACCCTTCTCACAAAATTAAGGAATCTTCCATTAAAAAAGGGAGGCCGGCTTACAGGCCATACCTGATCGCCTTGTCCGACCGACGGCCGACAAGCCGCATTTCAACCTGAACATGCGAGTCGCGAGGACGATTCTGCCGGATTTCTTACGCCGGAAAGAAGTACGCCGACCGGATAAAAACATGAACCGGCGGAAATCCGATTAAATAATACGTACAAACCCGTCTAACAGCGGAAAATCAGCATGTGATGAAAACACCCGGACTGGAACAACCTCCCTTTGGAATCAGGCGCGAAATATTACGCGCCTGCTTCCTGCTGGCCATTGGAATCATTCAGTTATCCGTTCACGCCTCCGGTGCCACACGCACCAGTTCGGCAGGCGGAAATTGGAATAATCCGGCCACCTGGATCGGAGGAACAGTGCCTTCGACAGGCGACAACGTGGTCATTCAACATCCTGTCGTCTTGAGTTCCAATGCAACCTGCAGCAATCTGACCGTTCAGGCGGGTAAACTCACTTTCGGCGCCTCCTCAGGGCGATCCTATTCACTGAAAGTAAGCGGTAATGTTTCCGTAAACACCCTGATTGAACACAGCAACGCGGCTAACGGAAATCATGTCTTCGCAGTCGGCGGCAACATCAGCAATTTCGGAAGCATCAATCTCTTTTCATCGGCAACCGTGAAAACAGACCTCCATTTCACGGGCAATACGGACAGTTACGTCTACAACTTCGGAGGAGCCTGGAGCGTGCAAGATGTCATCGTTAACAAAAGTATCCGAACGACCATAATCGATGTCGCGGATATAGGATTTGAAAACGGTTTACGGAAGCTGACCGTCACAAAGGGCACTTACGTTCATGACAATAACGGTGTCTTCAATCTTTCTCCGACCGTGAATTATGTGATCGGACCGCAGGCTATCTTTCGGATAGCTTCCGGGACCATGGGATTCTCCACCGCAGCCGACTCACTGGTCCTGCAGGGCGAATTGCATGTCACGGGCGGCACCGTGAATGTCGGCAACAGTGCAGGACTGCAGGGAATAGTTTACGACCGCAGCGACACCTCCGTCACCCCCTTCCTGAATATCGCCGGCGGAGGTTTGCAAGTAAAAGGCGGCATCACTAACAGCACTTTCTCCTGGAATGAACCTTTCCGTTTCAGCATGCACGGAGGCTTTCTCCTGTTGAATGGCGGCACTACCGGTACAAAACGACATGTATTCAATATCAATGACGTGCAAGGCAGCAATTTCACCATGAGCGGCGGATCCATTACACTCCAGCAGCCCACCGGAGGATCAGGAAGCCATGTTTCGGATTTCTCCGTCTGCGGAATGAACGGCACGGTGAATGTGACTGCCGGAAGCGTGCAGTTCGGACTCATGTCCACGACCATTAGCAAAGGATTCAGCTTCACGCCTTTCTTCAATCCCGCCTTCCCGGGATACACCTTCCCGCATTTTGTTGTAGCCGCTCCTTATCCGGCGAACGGCGCCACCTTGTCGCCTAGTGCCAACTCGACCTCTAACTTCAACGTGTTAAGTATTCAAATCTGCGCGGCCGCCAAATTCGACGTGCGCTCCGTCAACGGTGCATCATCCGGCGACGGGCGGATCATCAATATCAAGGGTGCGAATGCAGGAATCGCTTTCGCCAATTCCGGCGTATTCACAGAGCGTACCAGCACGGTACGCTTTTTCCCGCCTAACGGCGCAAATATTCCGCAGATCATCAGCGGACTCAATTCAGCTACTATTTCGTTCTACAGGATGGACATCGCCAATCCGAACCACGTGACCCTGCAATATCCGGTCAAGCTCTCCAATCACCTCTCACTCACCAGCGGAAAACTCAACACTACTTCACTCAACGTACTTACGTGTCTTAGCGGAGCTACCACCTCTTCGGGCAGCACGAACTCATTCGTTAACGGTCCGTTGATTCATACAGTAGCCACCACTGCCGGGACGAAGTATTTTCCCGTGGGTAAAGACGGCGCATTCCGCCCGATGGAGCTGCAAGTCAGTCACTCGGACAACAGCGCCGTCACCTATGAAGGCGAGGTATTCAATATCCCTGCAAACACGCTTCCTCCTTGCATACCTCCGTCGCTGGCCAGCGTTTCAAATGTCCGTTACGCCCGCTTCACGCGCATTGGCCCGGGGCAATTCCTGAGCGGGTCCATCACCATGCATTACGGAAATGACGACGGCGTGGGCGATCTCAACTCACTGGTGATCGCACAGGAGAATTACCCTTCGCCGTCCTGTTGGATGAACCTCGGACAGGACATCACAGGAACAGGATCGCCGGTACTCGGATGGATCCGTGCCGATATTGCGCAGTTCAATCCCCAACAGTTCGGATCCACCTATTTCTCGACCTACTTCTCACTTGCCAATCCTCCGGGAGGCGGCAATTATCTGCCGGTTTCGATGACGGACCTCGGCGCGGAATGTGTGGGAGAAAACGTACGCGTACACTGGTCGACCGACAGCGAAATAAACTGCGACAAGTATGCGGTGGAGCGTTCCTCCAACGAACGGGATTACACCGTCATCGGCGAATTACAGGGCGGCGGTAACACGACCCTTCGATTGGATTACTCCTTTACCGACGACCAGCCGGTAAAAGGATTATCCTATTACCGGATCCGGCAGCTGGATTATGACGGCGGCGCCCATATATTCGGCCCGGTTGCGGTACGCGTATCACCCTCAAGCTTCACACTTTACCCCAATCCCTGCACCAACCGGGAAGTCCGGCTTTCCCTGAACAGCGGCTCCATGGAGCGCTTTTCCATCCGTATTCATGATGCCATTGGACGGGAGATTCCGTTCCGGATCAGCGAGAACGGCAATAATGAATTGTCTTTACACATAGATTCAGACAGCAAACGTCAGGGCGCTTTCTACATTGTCACGGCTACCGACGGACTGGAAGTGTACCAGGAAAAGCTCCTGATCCAATAAGAGTAACACGCCCGACATGAACAGGAAAGGGCTTCGAAAGGAGCCCTTTTTTCATTTAACCGGTTCACCTCAAAAAGCGATTCCGTATTTTTGCACGAACCGAACACCTATGAAACTCGTCTCCTTCTACGATTCAGGAAAAACACGCATCGGTATTCTGACCGGCGACTCCATTTACCGATTAAACGATTTGCTGAAAGTTTGCGGAATGGATACCCTGCCGGACGACATGACCGATTTCTTGCGTGCAGGAGCGGAGGCATTTTCGGCAGCCCGAAAAGCGGAATCCGCCCTTCTTGAGGGAAGCGTCCATATCAATCCGCTTATGATCGGAGAAGCTGAGTTGCTGGCACCGGTCCCCCGTCCTACCTCCTGCCGGGACGGATATGCATTCCGTCAGCACGTCGAGGCGGCACGCAGAAACCGAAAAGTACCGATGATCGCCGAATTCGACCAGTATCCGATTTTCTATTTCACGAACCATAACGCCATCCAGGGTCCGGGTGACATCCGCTGCATGCCGGATCATTTTCAAAAACTTGACTTCGAACTGGAAGTGGCGGTCGTCATCGGAAAAAAAGGACGTAACATCCGTGCGGCAGAGGCTGACGAGTATATCGCAGGTTACATGATCATGAACGACATGAGCGCACGAACTCTTCAAATGGAAGAAATGCTGCTCAATCTTGGACCGGCGAAAGGGAAGGATTTCAGTACGGTGATCGGTCCCTGGCTGGTGACCCCGGATGAACTGGAGCCCTTCAAAGTGGCTGCCAAACCCGGACATGTGGGCAATAACTACGACCTGCCGATGATTTGCAGGGTGAACGGAGTCGAAGTATCGTCGGGTAACATGAAAGACATGGACTGGACATTCGCTGAAATCATCGAGCGTTGCGCCTACGGTGCAGACATCCTTCCCGGTGATGTGATCGGGTCAGGTACGGTCGGGACTGGCTGTTTCCTGGAGTTGAATGGAACAGGACTTCTTAACGATCCGGGATATAAAGTGCAATGGTTGCAGCCGGACGATGTGGTTGAAATGGAGATAAAAGGTCTTGGACTACTCAAAAACACGATCCGGAAAGAACCGTCTGATTTTTCCATCCTTGCGCTCAAGAAAATGCCTCAGAATGCTTAAATTTATGCAACGGGTGAATTGATCATCCGCCTTGTTTTGGAAAACCCATCGCAGAAACCCTCCGCCCTGCCGGCATCTGCCGGTGCCGCTGAAGCTGAGAAAGAACAGATTCTTCGGGCTTACAAGGCCTTGCTGCGTTCTTTACGACCTACACTTGGAAAGGGCGATAAGAAGATGATCCGGTTGGCCTTCGACCTTTCGTTGGAGGCCCATAAGGATATGCGGAGGAAGACAGGCGAACCCTACATCCTCCATCCGTTGGCCGTGGCACAGATATGTGCCGAAGAAATCGGCTTGGGTCCCTTGGCGATCGTCTGTGCGCTGCTGCACGACACGGTCGAGGACACGCATCTGACGCTTGATGACATCCGCAGCTCCTTTGGAGAAAAGGCGGCAGTGATTGTCGACGGATTGACGAAGATCTCCGGCGTGGTACTGCAGGGATCTTCTATCCAGGCGGAGAACTTCCGTAAGATGCTACTCACGCTTTCGGACGATGTTCGTGTCATCCTGATCAAGTTGGCGGATCGTCTGCATAATATGCGGACGCTCGATTCAATGGCCAGGGAGAAGCAGCTGAAGATCGCTTCTGAAACCGCTTTCCTTTACGCTCCGCTGGCGCACCGTCTCGGTCTCTACTCCATCAAGACTGAATTGGAGGACCTGGCACTGAAGTATACCGAACCGGAGATCTACAATGAGATCGCTTCTAAACTGCAGCAGACCAAACGGGAGCGTACACGTTTCATCAATGAATTCATGGAGCCGGTGCGGGAGGAGCTCAACCGTATCGGATTCAAATATGAGGTCCGGAGCCGCACAAAGTCGGTGCAATCCATTTGGAACAAGATGAAGCGGCAAGGTGTGGGTTTTGAAGAGATTTTCGACATTTTCGCTGTACGTATCGTGATTGATGCCAGCGAAGAGGAAGAGAAATCGATGTGCTGGCGCTGTTATTCGGTATTTACGGATTTCTATACCCCGAATCCCGACCGTCTTCGCGACTGGATCTCCACTCCCAAGGCAAACGGATACGAATCCTTGCACACCACGGTGATGGGTCCCGGCGGACGTTGGGTAGAAGTGCAGATCCGCAGCCGTCGGATGGACGATATCGCCGAGAAAGGCTACGCGGCCCATTGGAAATACAAAGAACCCGCTGCCGAATCGGCATTGGATGATTGGATCAAGAAGATCCGTGAGTTGTTGGAGAGTCCCGAGTCCAATGCATTGGATTTCATCGACGACTTCAAGCTGAACCTGTTCTCCGACGAGATTTTCGTTTTCACACCGACCGGCGATATCAAGATTCTTCCCGCCGGTGCGACAGCGCTGGATTTCGCATTTGAAATTCATACCGACCTCGGATCCCGTTGCATCGGCGCCAAAACAAACCACAAACTGGTTCCGCTGAGCCACCGTTTGCGGAGCGGTGACCAGGTGGAGATCCTCACTTCACGTAAACAGACACGTAAGGACGACTGGCTTAATTATGTCGTAACAGCCAAGGCGAAATCGAAAATCAAGGGGCTGCTCAAGGAAGAGAAAAAGCTATTGGCCGACGACGGAAAAGAGATCCTGGAACGCAAGTTCAAGCACCTCAAGCTGAACTTCACGACCGAGAATATCAATGAGCTCCTTGCCCACTTCCGCGTGCCTTCCTCGCTCGAGCTGTATTACCGCATCGCGAAAGGCATGATCGACCTTTACGACCTGAAGGATTTCGAAGTGACCAACGGTTACATACGCTCCAAGCAGCCGGTCCGGAACGAGCAACAGACGCTGGAGCAGATGGTGAAGACTGTCCGTGGATCCAGCGACATGCTGGTGCTTGGCGAAAACCTGGATCGTATCGACTACAAACTTTCCCCCTGCTGCAATCCGATTCCGGGAGATGACGTCTTCGGTTTCATCACCGTCGGCGAGGGTATCAAGATACACCGCGTGAACTGTCCGAACGCCGTCCAGCTCATGTCCAACTATGCCTACCGGATCGTAAAGGCGAAATGGACGGGGCAGCAGGAGATTGCGTTCCTCGCCGGCGTACGCATGACTGGCATCGACGAAGTCGGTGTCGTGAACAAGATATCCAAGGTCATTTCGAGCGAACTGAAAGTGAACATGCGCAGCATCAGCATCGATTCGAACGACGGCATCTTCGAAGGCACCATCATGCTGTTCGTGCATGACACTCATCACCTGGACAAGCTCATCAAGAAACTGAAAGAGATACACGGTATCCTTACCGTTAGCAGGATCGACGGAAAATGACCTCAGGCTGAACGACCGATATGTCAATAGAAGCATCCATCCAATCCGCTAAAAAGGTCTTTACCGACTATCTTGAACGGCATGGGCACCGTAGGACGGTGGAACGTTTCTCCATCTTGGAAGAGATCTACCTGTTAAACGACCACTTCGATGTGGAATCCCTCTTCGTGCACATGAAATCGAAGGGCCATCGGATCAGCAGGGCGACTCTTTACAATACGATCGACCTGCTGCTGGACAGCGAACTGATCACCCGACACCAGTTCGGAAAAAATCTTGCACTTTTC
>JBJOMA010000235.1:0-16091 GCA_046052625.1 Bacteroidota bacterium | reverse complement strand
TGTAAATGCCGCCGCGTCCTTCCTTGTCACCGGGGTACCAGTTCTGCACCGTTGAATATTTCACCTGTGAACCTTTGTGCGCATAGATCTCGACGACCGCCGCGTGCAGCTGGTTCTCGTCGCGCATCGGTGCCGTGCAGCCTTCGAGGTAGCTGACATACGCTTCCTCGTCGGCTACGATGAGCGTACGCTCGAACTGACCTGTACCGGACGCGTTGATCCGGAAATAAGTAGACAGTTCCATCGGACAACGGACGCCCTTGGGGATATAACAGAAAGAGCCGTCGCTGAAGACGGCGGAGTTCAAGGCTGCGTAATAGTTGTCGGTGTAAGGAACCACTGATCCGACATATTTCTTTACCAGTTCCGGATAATCGTGTACGGCTTCGGAGAAGGAACAGAAGATGATGCCCTTCTCAGCCAGCGTTTCGCGGAAGGTGGTCTTGACGGATACGCTGTCGATGACCGCATCGACGGCGACTCCGGCCAATCGCTTCTGCTCTTCGAGCGAAATTCCGAGCTTGTCGAACGTCGCCTTGATTTCCGGATCTAATTCATCCAGGCTGGAGAGCGTCTTCTTCGGCTTGGGTGCGGAGTAATAGATGATATCCTGGAAATCGATTTTCGGATAGTGAACGTTCGGCCATACCGGTTCTTCCATGGTCAGCCAATGACGGAAAGCTTTTAGTCGGAATTCCAACATCCACTCCGGCTCCCGCTTCTTGGCGGAAATGAAGCGGACGATTTCCTCGTTCAGCCCTTTGGGAGCGTTGTCCGATTCAATGTCACTGACAAATCCCCACTTGTATTCGGAAGTGGCGAGATCGTCTAGTATTTTCTGGTCCTGGCTCATGTCGTTCTTCGCTTACCCTGGGCAGATGTTATTTGGATTGATTCTAAATTTTCGATTGAGGTAAAAAAAATATCACACCGCGAAGCTTTCTCCGCAACCGCAAGTACGCGATGCATTCGGATTGTTGAAGGTGAATCCTTTACCGTTCAAGCCGTCCGAGAAGTCCAATTGGGTGCCGACGAGGTAGAGAAAACTCTTCTTGTCGCACACGATCCGGACGCCTTTGTCCTCGAACACCTTGTCATCGGAACGCAGCTCATGGTCGAATTCCAATTTATAGCTCAATCCGGAACAGCCACCGCCTTCCACCCCGACGCGGATAAATGAATCCTCCGGACGGTTCTCCTGCCGCATCAGCTCCACGGCCTTGTTTCGGGCGTTTTCAGTTACTGTGATCATTTTCAACGAATTATGTTGATTATAGAATACAAAGATACGCATTTGGCAGGTGTCAGTCAATCCGAAAACCGCCGAATTCAATTGATTAACAAAGTTTTAAGACAAAAGTTAGGGGTCGACCGGGAAGCTGATACCTTTGCCTTTATGTTGGAAAACGCAACCGGAAGAACAGAATTGAATGAACTCGGAGAGTTCGGGCTGATCGACTATGTAAAAAAGTCCGTATCAGTCTACCACAGCGAGGAGACGTTAAAGGGCATCGGTGATGATGCCGCAGTCATCGATTCAAAAGGACAGCTCACTGTCGTCAGTACGGATATGCTGGCCGAAGGCGTGCATTTCGATCTCGCCTTCCATCCGCTGAAGCATCTCGGTTATAAAGCCATCGCCGTCAACTTGTCGGACATTTATGCAATGAATGCGAAGCCGAAACAGGTCCTTGTCAGCATAGCGCTTTCCAACAGGTTCTCCCTGGAGGCCTTTGAAGAACTGTACGCCGGAATGCAACTGGCCTGCAAACACTATCAGGTCGACATCGCCGGCGGAGATACGACGTCTTCCAAAGCGGGTCTTGTCCTTTCCATCACCGCCATCGGAGTAGCGGCGAAAGAAGAGCTGGTTTACCGTAACACCGCCGAGCAGAAGAACCTCCTATGCGTCTCCGGGGATCTGGGCGGCGCCTACCTCGGACTGCAGATACTGGAGCGGGAAAAAAGAATCTTCCTGGAGAATCCTTCCATCCAACCCGACCTTGCCGGAAATGATTACATCCTCGAGCGGCAACTGAAACCCGAACCCCGACGCGACATCATCGATGCCTTGCGCACGCAGGGCGTAAAGCCCACTTCGATGATCGATATTTCGGACGGACTCGCCTCGGAGATTTTCCACCTGTGCAGCCAGTCTCAGGTAGGATGTGAACTTTACGAGGATAAGATCCCGATCGATCCGCAGACGTTCGAACGTGCCAGGGAATTCGGACTGGATCCGACCGTCTGTGCACTTAGCGGCGGCGAGGATTATGAATTGCTTTTCACCATACGTCCGGAAGACTACGAGAAGATCCGAGAACACGCGGACGTATCCGTCATCGGACACATGACAGATGCGGCTTCAGGAATCAACCTGGTGACAAAATCCGGCGGCAGCATACCACTGAAAGCGCAAGGCTGGGATGCGTTGATGAAAAGTTAGTGGCTGGTGGTTAGTTGTTGGTGGTTAGTTGCAGGTTGCAAGTTCCAAGTTGCGACTTGCGACTGGGAACTGGGAACTGGGAACTGGGAACCGCAAACTGCAAACCGACTACCGACTGCCGACTGCCGACTGCCGACTACCGACTACCGACTACCGACTTGTCCCCTACCATCAGTTCTTCGATCTCTTCGACCTCGATCGGGATACGCTCCATCAGATCGACAGGACCTTTACCGGTGATAAGGATATCATTCTCGATACGGATGCCTAAGCCCTCTTCGGGAATATAGATGCCGGGCTCACATGTGAAGACCATACCGGCCTGCATCGGCTCATAGCGGCTTCCGATGTCATGCACATCCAGTCCCAGAAAATGGGACGTACCGTGCATGAAATATTTCTTATACAGCGGTTGTTTGGGATCCTGCTTCTTGACTGCTGCTGCATCCAACAGTCCCAGTCCGATCAACTCCGCTTCCATGATGCGACCCACCTCTTCGTGGTACTTGGGAATAGTATTTCCAACCACCAACAGTTTCTTCGCGGCACGCATCACACGAAGAACAGCGTTGTAGACATCCCGTTGACGGGCCGTGAAGCGACCGTTAACAGGAATGCTACGGCTCAGATCAGCCGCATAATTAGCATACTCAGCGCCGAAATCCAGCAAGATCACGTCACCGTCTTTGCACACCTGGTTGTTATCGTTGTAATGCAGCACACAGGCATTGGGACCGCTGGCGATGATGGGCGTATAGGCATGACCCGTCGCACGGTTGCGGATGAATTCATGGATGATCTCCGCTTCGATTTCAAATTCGTGGACACCGGGCTTCGTGAACCGAAGCACCCTGCGGAACGCCTTGTCGGTGATGTCACAGGCGATACGCATCAATCCTACTTCCGTATCCGATTTTATCGCTCGCAGTCGTGCCATGAGCGGACCGGAGCGCTCATAGGAATGATTAGGATACTTCTGACGCAAGGTAGCTGCGAACCGTTCATCGCGGTAAGGCACTTCAGTGACGAAGCGGTCGTTCTCGTTGAGGTTAATGAAGACCTTTTGCGAATGATGCATCAGTACGGGCAATATGGAATGGAAATCCTCCACCCAATACACGGACTGGATGCCGGAGGCAACTCGCGCTTCCTCCTTGGTGTACTTGTGTCCCTCCCAGACCGCGATATGCTCATTTGTTTTCCGAACGAACAATAGTTCCCTGTACTCGGCGATCGGATGATTGGGAGCCATAACCAGGATAGTCTGCTCCTGATCGATGCCGGTCAGCCAAAATATATCCGACTGCTGACGGAAAAGGAAGTTAGCATCCCCGTTACGCGGCATTTCGTCGTTGCTGTTGAAGAAGGCGATGGCATTCTCGGGCAACAGGGCACGGTATTTTTTCCTGTTTTCAGTAAAAAGAGCAGAATCGATAGGAGTATATTTCATGACGGCTAAAATAGTGAATTCAAGGCACTTCCTTCCGTCAATCTGCACCGGTATTACCGACCTGATAAAAATCAGCAGTGATAGTTGGAGGCAGGTTATTTTTGTGAAAAATCAGCAAACATGAAGCGATTACTCTTTCTCTCAATATTGGCCGCATTCGGCTTATCGATCGATTCCTGCCAGCAAAGCACTGAAAACACGGCTTTACGTACGGTCGATGCGGCTGCATTCAAGCAAATCGTTGACGCACACAATGCTGTGATCATCGACGTTCGCAGGCCGGACGAATTCTCCGAAAGTCATCTGGACGGCGCCTTGAACATCGACGTGGAAGACGCCTCGTTCCAGGAAAAGATCAAGTCACTGGATAAATCTGAAACATATCTTGTGTATTGCCGAGCCGGTCGTCGAAGCATGAATGCCGCCAACCAAATGACCTCCGCAGGATTCAAGGATGTAGTGAATCTCGAAGGAGGCATCACGGGCTGGATGGATAACGGCTATCCGGTCACCAAGTGACACAAGCGCAACACTACGTTTACGCTTGTACGATCACCATACTCTTCACCTGCTGGACGGATTCGTTCTGCAGGCGCAAGTGATAGATACCGGCTGCATTTCCTTCGTTTTCGAAATCGATGTCATACGATCCGGGAGCAGTCTCTCCGTCCACCAGCGTCTTGATCAGCTGTCCTTCCGGATTGAACACCTGTACCAGTACATGTCCCCCGCGCGAGACATACTTCACGGTAGTCCGTGAAACGAACGGGTTGGGATAGCAGAACACCAGATTCTCGCCTGATGCTGCAGCCAGTTCGTCGATACCGACAGTACAGGCAGCCGGATCTATGATCGGGAGCTGCTGATAATTCTGCAACAGGATCTGCTGAAGGTCGTTCGCAGGTACACACAGCCACTGATTCAGCAGCGATGCATAGACGGAACGGAAATCATACTGCATCGGCACGTTGTCGTTGACCGTGGCATTGGCAGGAATGAGCGGATTCGTGCCGATCAGTCCGGGCTGGACCTGCGTGCCGAAAACGAACATGGGAGCGCCGGAGCCATGATCGGTACCGTTGCTTCCGTTTGATTTGATCCTTCTTCCGAACTCGGAAAACGTCATTCCGATCACACGGTCGCTGATGTTCAGGAAAGTGAGATCATCCATGAACGCAGAGACCGCCTCGGAGAGTCTTCCCAATAAGGTCGCATGGGTGCCGGTGGTCGGATCATTCGTATCCGTTTGCAGGCTGTGCGTGTCGAACCCGCCCATACTGACCAGGTAGATCCTGGTCTTGAGTCCTCCACCGATCAATCGGGCGACGATCTTGAGCTGATCCGCCAGTGTGTTGGTGCCGGCAGCCGGATAAGAAGAAGACTGTTGCGTAACATTCAACGCCGCCTGCACGATCACTGACGAATACGCCTGCGATTGCTGTGAAACATTACGTATGTACGTCAGCTCCGTACCATAACGGTTATTGGGAGCGGGATCCTGGATGCCGCTTACCAGATTATAGAACTGGTTAGGGTCGCCGATGGTCATGCCCATGCCGGCGGAAGGTCCCTGAAGCGCCAGGGAGAGGGAGGTGCCGATCTGTAATGCCGGAGGGTCGGGCATTGCCGCATTCGGATAACCGGTCGGATAATTGGGATACGTGTAGTTAAGATATCGTCCTGCCCAGCCGCTGCTCAGGACCTGGTTGCTGTCGGAGCCCGAGAGCCAGATGTCCGTAGCGCGGAAGTGCGAGAAATTAGGCGAGGGATAACTGACGCCCTGGATGATGGAGAGTTCGCCGTCATCAAACAGTTGACGCATGCCGCCCATGGCCGGATGCAAACCGGTGAGCGAGGTTCCGGTAAGCGGCAACACCTGATTGGAAGGGATCAGGATATTCGACCGAGCTGTAGACAGATTGGCATACTGATCCAACGGAATGACCGTGTTCAATCCGTCGTTACCTCCGTTCAGCTGGATGAGAACCAGCACATGATCATCGACCGTAGAAGCTGAAAGCGCCTGCATCAACGGGGTGCTGGCGAATGTCCGGAAGGAGAAGCCGTTGATCAGCGAGGGCAGTACCGTAGCAGCAGCGACCTGTTCGAGGAATTTTCTTCTTTTCATGGCAGTCGGTTCAGGAGAGTTGGTATTCGGCCAGCTTCAAGAGGTAGCTATACATTGCGTTCAAACGGGTCTCGACGATCATACGGAAGGTCGGATCGGTCGGATTGTTTATGTAATCGTCCCATGCAGTCGTCCAATAATAGTTCTGCGCTTGTCCCGAAAGCAATATGTTCTTCAGGTAATCCTTCAGTGTCTGTGAGACATCGAAACAGTAGTGGCGATCCAGCACTTCCTGGACCAACAGCACCGGATCATCGGGATGATCCATCGTTGCCGTATAGGCGACGACATCGATCAAGATCGTAAAGGCTCCGGACGAATAACCCGTGGAAAGCATCCGGTCGACGAAGACATTCCTGGCCGGCAGGGTGGATGCATTGATCCACAGCTCATGGAACTGAGGCGCGGAATAATACGCCGGCCATCCGGCCACATCGGGCGGGTCTCCGATGGCCTGACCCATTCCGGTCGCTTGGGTGTGGATCCGGGTCCACAAGGTGTACTGTTCCAGCGGATCGTTCGCCGTCGGAAAGCTGACGCCGAAATCCTTACAGATGCTGGCACAGTAATCGATCGGTGGCTTTATGATGGCTCCGCGGTTGGCCATGTCGAAGAAATGTTCGCTTGAAAGCAGCGCCTGAAGTACCGGCAGTAATTCATAGTTGTTGTTACGGAAAATCGCCGCCAACGGCTGTATCACATCCGTCTCAGCAGCTGCATCGATCGTGTAGTAGACGAAGTTGCGGTACAACTTACGGCAGATGTTCAGCGCGACTTCAGGACGGGCGAAAATCATGTTCAGCAGGTCGTCCAGTTCATTGGCTCCGGCTGCTCCCGTCTGGCCGGTGATCAACGTATTGTTATAATATGCGGAAAACTGTTTGTCTGCGGTGTCGTGGCGGGTGGAATCGAAAAAGGAAGTCATCGTCGTTCCGTTGATCCGGTAACCGGTCAAGACGCGGGCTGCCGCCTGGACATCGTCCTCCGTATAATACGGAAGCCCGTTACTGTCTTTACCTACCGTAAAGAGTTCCTGGAGCTCCCGCCCGTAATTCTCGTCCGGTGCGGTCGAAGTGTTGAGGTACCCGTTGAGGTAACGCAGCATGGCAGGATCGAGCGTGATCGCACGCGTCAGATCCTTGTAATTGCCCAAGGCAAACTGACGAAGCAGAGCCACGTAGTTGTAGGAGTAACGCGCATCAAAGACGCCGAGGAATTCGATGACGAAGATATTGTGTAGAAACAACACCATCCTTTCCCGGATGGAGCGGTCCGGCGACAGCATCAGTCCGATCCACCATGCACGCAAGGAGCTTCGGCGTCCGACATTAGCCAATGGATCATATGGCGCTGTCACCCACGGCTGACCGAAGGGTACGTTAGGATCATTGTAGGTGGCGGAGTTGACATACACCGGCGGCGAGGGAACAGTAGCGGGAGCCGTAAGCAGTTCCGCAACGGATGCTGCCATTCCTTGCTGGAGGAAATGGTCCGAATCGATTTTTGTCGCACCGAAAACCGTCCTGCGCAGAAGATGCTTCACTTCCGATAACGTCCAGGGACCCGCGTAGGGTGCCAGACCGGTGGACGTCCGGGGAGAGGAAGGGAGGCTAACCGGTTGTTCCGGTACTGGGCGGGTTAGGAATTCGCGACGGTTCATCGGACAAGGGGGTTGATTGTATCCGTAATATTAGTCAGACGGTGAGGACTTTGAAAGGTTGAAAGTCAGCGTTTATCAATTAGTTGCTACCTTTCCCGTAAAATAAACTGCCATGAGCTTTTTGATCATTTCACTTCTCGCATTTTTCCTGATTTTTCTCTCCGTTACCACTGTGCAGCAAGGCACCGTTGCGGTCACCACCGTTTTCGGAAAATATTACCGTGTGCTGCCTCCCGGACTGAACTTCAAGATTCCCCTGATCGAAGTCGTCTTCCGTAAGATTTCCATCCAGAACCGTTCGGCCGAACTAGGCTTTCAGGCGGTCACAATCGACCAGGCCAACGTCAACTTCACGGCTATGCTGCTGTATGCCGTATTCAACAACCAGGAAGAGACAATCAAGAACGTCGCGTTCAAATTCGTGAACGATCAGAATTTCATGGCAGCACTCGTCCGCTCGATCGAAGGTTCGGTGAGGGCCTATGTGGCCACGAAGAAGCAATCAGAAGTGTTGTCATTGCGCCGTGATATCGTGGAAGCGGTGAAAGACCAGCTCGACCAGACACTCGAATCATGGGGCTATCACCTGATCGACCTTCAATTGAACGATATCACCTTCGACGAGGAAGTCATGCGCTCCATGGCAAAGGTGGTCGCTTCCAACAACCTGAAAGCGGCCGCGGAGAACGAAGGGCAGGCCCTACTAATCACCAAGACCAAAGCAGCGGAAGCTGAAGGTAACGCGATCAAGATAGCGGCACAGGCGGAGAAGGAAGCTGCTCAGTTACGCGGCCAGGGTGTCGCTCTCTTCCGGGAGGAAGTTGCCAAAGGAATGAGTCACGCTGCGAAGATGATGCAGGACTCCAACCTGGATGCCTCCCTGATCCTCTTCAGCATGTGGACCGAGTCGGTCAAGAACTTCGCAGAACACGGAAAAGGAAATGTGATTTTCCTCGACGGTTCCGCGCAGGGAATGGACAAGACACTGAAGGAAATGATGGCGATTGGTCGGATCGATGTGAATCAGAAGTAAGACCCGGATCCCTTTCCGGGTTCAGCTGAACGATTGCAATTCGTACAACCGCTTGTAGGTTCCGTCGCGGGCTATCAGCTCATCGTGTTTTCCGCGCTCGATGATCCTGCCTTTTTCCATGACAATGATGGCGTCCGCATGGCGGATGGTAGATAACCGGTGCGCAATAACGATGGTCGTGCGGTTCTGCATGAGGTGATTAAGCGCATCCTGTACCAATCGCTCGCTTTCAGTATCCAATGCGGATGTCGCCTCGTCCAGGATGAGGATCGGTGGATTCTTCAAGACGGCACGGGCGATGCTGATGCGCTGACGCTGTCCGCCACTGAGCCTTCCTCCTCGATCGCCAATGTTCGTCTGATACCCTTCCGGAAGGGCTGAAATGAAATCGTGTGCGTGAGCGATCCGCGCTGCAGCGATGACGTCCTCCTCTTTCGCATCCGGCATACCGAAGGCGATATTGTTGAAGACACTGTCATTGAAAAGGATGCTTTCCTGGGAAACAATGCCCATCAGTCCGCGAAGGTCGTTGAGCTTCAGATCGCGGATGTCTTTCCCGTCAACACGGATCGTCCCGATTTCAATGTCATAAAAACGCGGAAGTAAGTCGGCAAGGGTCGTCTTGCCGGAACCGCTCTGCCCTACCAACGCGATGGTCTGCCCTTTCTCGACGGTCAACCGGATATCCTGTAATACCCATCCTCCGGTATCACGCAGGTAGGCGAAGGAGACGTTGTCGTATTCAATCGACTTTTCGAATGTGGTTATTGAACGTGCGTCCGGACGATCGAGAATCGTAATCTCGGCATCGAGTATACGGTTGATCCGCTCAGCGGACGCAAGCCCCTTCTGTACATTCGAGTACGCATCGGTGAAGGCTTTTGCCGGTGGAATGAGTTGGGAGAAGATCGCGATGAAGGCGATGAATACGGAAGGCTCGAGCGCTTTATCAGCCGAAAGCACCAGTCTTCCGCCGAAATACATGACGGTGACGAGCACTACGGCGCCCAGGAATTCGCTGAGCGGCGAGCTCAGGTCCCGCTTGCGGTACAAGCGGATCATCAACTTCCGATACCGGTCGTTCACCGACCTGAACCGGGCGGAAGAGAAGACTTCTGCCGTGAACGCCCGGATGATGCGAAGTCCGCCGAGCGTCTCTTCGATATTGGAGACCAAAGCCCCCATCTGGGCAGTACTCTTGGTGGAGGTGCGGCGAAGTCCTTTTCCGATCTGCCCGATGAGCAGACCCGCCACCGGGAGCAGGATGAATACGAACAGCGAAAGCTGCGGGCTCATCAGTACCATGGTGGACAGGAAGAGTGTAACGGTAATCGGTTCACGAAACACCGCTTCCAACGATTGCATGATGCTCCACTCGATCTCCTGTACGTCGCTGGTCATTCGCGCCATGAGATCCCCTTTCCTTTCACTTGAGAAATAGGAAAACGGCAGGTAGAGCAGTTTGTCGTACATGCGGTTACGGAGGTCGCGGACCACTCCGTTCCGGATCGGCGCCATGAAATACATGCCCAGATATCGGAATAGGTTCTTCAGAAAGAAGAGGACGACGACAAGTAAAGAGATGTACGAGAGCGCCTGAAGTTGTCCGTGCACCGCGATATAGGCGGAAAGATGGTAATTGAAATTGTTCAACAGCACCTTGACGGAAAAACTCCAAGGCATCAGGGTGTAAACGGCATCCTTGTTGAAAAGGACGTTGAGGAACGGGGCTACCATCGTCAGTGAAAAGAGGGAAAAGACGACAGAGAGGATGTTGCAAAGGATATTGAGCGCCGCATATCCCTTGTAAGAGCGCATCAACCCTAACAACCGGAGGTAATTTTTCACGGGTCAAAGATAGGAATAATGGCTTGCGGCACAGAAACAGCTACGGGCGACAAGGCGTTTCTCGTGCAAAAAAACTATCTTCGTGGCTTATGGACTCCACGCGACAGCAGAAATACGCCCGACTGATTCAAAAGGAGATCGGTACGATTTTCCAGCGGAAAGGACCGGATTACTACGGTAAGGCGTTCGTCACTGTGACGGGTGTGAAAGTGAGTCCGGACCTGGGCCTGGCTTATATCTACCTGAGCGTATACGGCAGCAAGGATTCGCAGGGTGTAATTGATCAGGTGAGCAGCCATCAGAAAGAAGTCCGCCGTGAACTCGGCAACAAGATCCGTCACCAGGCACGCATCATTCCCGAGTTGCGATTCTTCCTCGACGAAACCCTCGACTATGCGGACAGGATAAACCGTCTGCTGGAAGAGACAAAAAAACAGGACTCCGGCAACACCGGTGAAGCAGCGTCACCGGAAAACAACTGACCTGCACCTGACCGAATCAATCCGCCATGCAATACGATCCCATTAAAAGGTCCCTTGGAAATGTCTTCAACCGGACTCCTTTTCTGCGCAAGCTCTTTTACCGGTTGCTCGACCTGCTGTTGCTGCGTGCATGGCACGTACACAAGGAACTGCGTTCGTTGACGCGTGATTTGAAGCAGAAAGGAACTCCCGTCAAAGTACTCGACGCCGGAGCCGGTTTCGGTCAGTATACCTTCTGGCTCAACCGCCGTCATCCTGACTGGAATATCCTCTCAATCGATGTGAAGGAAGAACAAGTCGAGGACTGCAACCGGTTCTTCGCGCAGATCGGAAGCAAAAACGTACGATTCGAAGTCGGTGACCTTACCAAATACGTGAAGCCGGACACGTACGATCTTGTTGTTTGCGTGGATGTGATGGAACACATCGAAGAAGATGTGCTTGTCTTCAAGAACTACCACGCATCGATGAAAAAAGGCGGCGCACTGGTCATCTCCACTCCTTCCGACCAGGGAGGCAGTGATGTACACGGCGAAGGTGAAACTTCCTTCATCGAAGAACACGTCCGAGACGGATATAATATCAAGGACATCGAAGATAAATTGCGCTCCGCGGGCTTCTCTCGCGTCGAGGCGCGTTATCAATACGGTGCTCCGGGAAAGATCTCCTGGCGTATCTCCATGAAATACCCGATCCTTATGCTCGGCGCCTCAAAACTCTTTTTCATCATCATCCCTTTCTATTATCTTGTCGCATATCCGATCGCCTATATCCTGAACTGGATGGATGTGAGCATGAAACATCCGACCGGCACCGGACTGATCGTCAAGGCGTGGAAATAAATGCGGAGCGGACAACCTGAGACATGAGACTCCCGTTCTTCATCGCTCGACGGTACTTCGTCTCAAAGAAATCACAGCGGGCCATCAACATCGTCTCCCTGATCTCCGTATTGGGAGTCCTGGTCGGAACTGCTGCGCTTGTCATCGTCCTTTCGGTATTTAACGGTTTCGAAGATCTGATTCTTCGCCTCTATGACTCCTTCGATCCCGATATCCGGATAGAAGCGGAAAGAGGCAAGCAATTTAGTCTTGATAAATTCCCGATGGATCGGCTTCGCAGCCTGCAGGCCGTGGAAAGGGCCTGGCCGGTGATCGAGGAGAACGCACTGGTCCGTTTCGGGGAAAAGCAATACATCATCACCCTGAAAGGTACTGACGCCGACCTGAGTAAGACGACCGGACTCGACACAATGCTCGTGGAGGGAGAAGCGCTTTTGTCGCGCGGCGATACCGATTACGCGTTGGTGGGGGCAGGCATCGCCTACGGATTGCAATTGGATCTCCGTGAAGTAAATGGCGGGTTGGAACTGTTCGCCCCGAAACGCACACAGGGCTCCTTGTTGAACCCGGAAGAAGCGTTCAACCGGCGGTTCATCACTCCGTCCGGCATCTTTACTGTCCAACAGGAATTCGACACACGCTACGTAATCGTCCCTTACCGGTTCGCGAAGGAGATCTTCGAGTTCGATTCTTCGGCTACTTCCGTGGAGGTGAGCTTGAGGCCCGGAACCGAGCCGGAGACAGCAGTAGAGCAATTGCAAGCGGTAGCTGGTGCCGGTTTCACGGTCAAAGACCGGTTCCGGCAGCACGAAACGGTTTACCGCATCATGAAATCGGAGAAGTGGGCTGTCTTCCTCATCCTCACATTCATCCTGATCATCGCGACTTTCAATATCATCGGATCGCTATCGATGCTCGTGATCGAGAAGAGAAAAGACATCGCGGTACTGCACAGCCTCGGAGCGGATCTGCGCGCATTGCGGAAGATTTTCATGATCGAAGGGGTCTTCATCAACCTGACAGGAAGTTTGTCCGGCATGCTCCTTGGACTGCTGGTGTGTCTCGGTCAACAGTACTTCGGCTGGATCCAGCTGAGCGGCGACGGATCGTTCATCATCGACGCCTATCCGGTGAAACTGGAAGCGCTGGATTTCCTATTCGTGTTCCTGACCGTTTCACTGATCGGGTTCATCGCTGCGTGGTATCCCGCTCATCGGATGGTTGCAAAAAGCCTGGACATGCGCAGCGTACGCAACGACGAATAAGAAAGACGACCCCCGCCGTGTCACTCGGCAGCGAACTGGCGCAGGAAGCGGACGTCGTTTTCGGAAAATAACCGAAGGTCTTTCACGCCATACTTGAGCATTGCAATCCGTTCTATTCCCATACCGAAAGCGAAACCGGTGTAGCGTTCCGGATCGATGCCGCAATTCTTAAGAACATTCGGATCGACCATGCCGCAACCCATGATTTCCAGCCAACCGGTCCCTTTACAGACATTACAGCCATTCCCCTTGCAGATCTCACAGGTCACATCCATTTCGGCGGAGGGTTCCGTGAAAGGGAAATAGGACGGACGCAGACGAATGCGGGTTTCGGGACCGAACATCTCACGGGAGAAATAGAGCAACGTCTGCTTCATGTCGGCGAAGGAGACCCCTTCGTCGATGTACAGTCCCTCGACCTGGTGGAAAAAGCAGTGTGCACGCGCGGATATCGCTTCGTTGCGGTAGACTCTTCCCGGCATCAGGGAGCGGATCGGAGGCTGCGTGGTTTCCATCACGCGGACCTGGACAGAAGAAGTGTGAGTCCGCAACGCGACCGACTGACTGCCCTCTTTCATCTCGATGAAAAAGGTGTCCTGCATGTCGCGTGCCGGATGATTTTCCGGAAAATTAAGCGCAGTGAAATTATGCCAGTCGTCTTCGATCTCCGGCCCGTCCGAAACGCTGAATCCGATGCGTGAAAAAATATCGATGATCCGATTACGGATAAGCGTGATCGGGTGCAAAGAGCCCAGCGGGAGCGGCTCGGCGGGCAGCGTGAGGTCGACAGGCCCTGAAGCTGCAGCGTCTTCCGCGGCCTCCAGGATCGACTGGAATCCCAGCAGCTTTTCCTCGACTTTCACTTTGAGCTCGTTAACCTGCTGCCCGTATGCTTTTCGGTCGGCCGGAGCGATCTCCTTCATGGCAGCGAAAAGATCGGCGAGGATCCCCTTCTTGCTGAGGTATTTCAAACGGAACTGCTCCACTTCCTCCTTGGTGGAAGCGGTGAATCCTTCGACTTCTTTTATCTGCTCGTGTAACGCGGACATGGATATGATTCGATCAGTAGACTAATTCCAGCTTCATGCGCATGTGCACATCTTCGACCGGGCGGTCACCGGGTTGTGTCTTGACGGAAGCGATGCGGTCGATGACGTCGAGACCGTAGATCACTTCTCCGAAAACCGTATAACCGCCGTCCAGCCAGGGAGAGCCTCCGACGGTGGAGTACAGCTGTTTCTGTTTGTCCGTGAGCTTCATCCCGCGCTGGGATTCCAGCTGTGCCAATTGCTCAGTGGTGAAGACCTGTCCCTGGACGATATAGAACTGGCAACCGCTGGAAGCTTTCTCCGGATTCTCCGTACGGGCGGCACACAACGAACCTTTCTTGTGGAAAATGGTGTCTCGGAACTCAGCCGGAACCGTGTACCCGTTGTCGCCCATACCGAGCATCTGGCCGGGTGCGGCGTTCTTCGAAAGCGGGTCTCCGCCCTGAATCATGAAGGTGCGGATGACGCGGTGGAACAAAAGGCTGTCGTAGAAACCCGAGCCCGCCAGCCGTATGAAGTTGGAACGGTGCAAGGGGGTTTCCTTGTAAAGGCGCAACTTCATTTCCCCGAGGTCCGTAATCAACACTACCAGTGTGTCGGTCGGCTGACTTCCCTTCTTCCCTTTTTTCCCTTTCGCGGATGAAAGCAGCGGCAAAAGGCATAAAAACGCGAGTGAAAGGGTTGCTAACTTCTTCATATTGTGTTATTTTTGTTCGGACTGACTCGAACAGCAAACTTACCAAATCGGATGAATACCCAAAAGCGAATCCTCAGCGCATCGGCGTGCCTTCTGTTTTCCCTCTTTTTGATTCCCGTACTGTTCTCCGGCTGCAAAAAAGACGGCCCCACTAAAGCTGTCATTACCGTGAATGATTCGCTGGGACGACCGGCATTCGGTGCAGTAGTTACGCTTTGGCAGGATACTGCCATCAATCAGAACACCGGCGCCAGCTCTAACATCCGCGTTTCAAAAACCACTGACAGCTCGGGCAAAGTCGAATTCGAATTCCAGCTGGAATGCTTCCTGAATCTGGAGGCGTACAAGAATAACGATACCGTGCGCGGATTCGTCCGTTTGGAACAGTACAAAACGGTTTACCAGACCGTCAACTTCTGATTCGATCAGAGGCCTTCCTCTTCCCAGTACAATAAGACCGCCTGTTTCAACAACAGGTCCTGTTCCTTCAATGTCAGCGGAGGCAGCTGTTTGACCAATCTCCAGTGCGGCCATCCCTCTGCATCCATGCCTTCCAGTTCATAGTGCCCGAATCTGCTTAGAAGTCGGCAGACAGCGATATGCATCAGGTCCTGTTTTTCGTCCTTGGAGTATTTCATGGGGCCTTTCCCCAATTCACGGATTCCGATCAGGAAAATGATCGCCTGCAGATCCGGCTCTTCATCGAATTGAAGCGCCAGACGGCCGGTCAGCGCCTGCCACCGCTCCTTGAGGACTTGTATTTCAGCTGCATCCATGAAGGATACAAAGGTACGGACAAAGCACGCCTTGATTTACTACTTTCGCACTTCTTCGTAGCGACACATGTCTCGTTGGAACAAATGGATTTTCGGAAGTTTAGGCTGGGCGGTAGGCGGACCGATCGGCGGAGTCATCGGCTTCGTACTCGGTTCAGTGACGGACGAGGCCGGTAAGGAATACAAGCCCGGACAGGAACAACCGACCGTGCTGCCGAATGATTTCAGTGCAGCGCTTCTCGTCCTTTGCGCGGCGGTGATGAAAGCCGACCAAAAACTGCTACGCTCGGAGCTGGACTTCGTCCGCGCCTTTTTTGAACGGACATACGGACCGGCACGTACACAGGAACGGATGCTGCTGTTCCGGGAAATCCTCAAGCAGGAAATTCCCATCGGTGCCGTTTGCCAGCAAGTA
>JBJOMA010000234.1:0-14093 GCA_046052625.1 Bacteroidota bacterium | reverse complement strand
CGGTACTTCAGAATCGGTACTGTTCCCCAACCCGGCCCACCGGCGTCTCCAATGGTCGGTATCCGAAGTCGCCGGGCAGTCCGTCACGCTTGAAATCTACTCCATCACCGGCGAATTGATTTTGCGTCGCAATCAGCAGCCGGCAACCGGCAGTATCGATATTGCCGATCTGGTAAGTGGAAATTACATCTGTGTGGTCTCTAACGCATCCTACCGTTCGGTCAAACGGCTGGTGGTTCAATAAGCTTCAGCACTCCGGTACACTGATCGGTACGGCAGTTGCCAATCCGCCTTCTGCGGTTTCCTTGAACTTATTATTCATGTCCAGCGCGGTGTGCCACATGGTTTTGACCACGTCGTCCAGACTGACTTTCGCTTTCGTCGGATCGCTATTTAAGGCCAGCTGCGCTGCCGTAATCGCTTTGATGGCGCCCATCGTGTTCCGTTCGATACAGGGAATCTGTACTAATCCTTTGATGGGATCACACGTGAGCCCGAGGTGGTGCTCCATCGCGATTTCGGCCGCCATCAGTGCCTGCCGGGGAGTTCCGCCTAAGAGTTCCGTCAGAGCTCCGGCGGCCATGGCAGAGGAGACGCCGATTTCAGCCTGGCAACCGCCCATGGCAGCGGAAATGGTAGCGCCTTTCTTGAAAATACTGCCGATTTCGGAGGCCGTAAGCAGGAAGCGGATGATTTCATCTTCGGTGGCACGGGCCTGCTTGGCGCGATGCGGCGGTGTTCCGCAGAATAACACGTAGTACAACAGTACCGCAGGAATCACGCCCGCAGCACCGTTGGTCGGAGCAGTGACGACACGGCCGAAAGATGCGTTCTCTTCGTTCACGGCGAGCGCGAAACAGCTGACCCAGTCCAGCGTATATTTGAAATGGTCGCCGCCGCTGCGGATCACGTCACACCATTCTTCGAAATTCGCATACCGTTTGTCGGCCGCCAGTTTCAGGTTCATCGCTTCCGCCCGACGCGTCACACGTAATCCGCCCGGCAGTTCTCCTTTGGCATGGCATCCGCGATAGATGCATTGCATCATCGTGTTCCAGATGTTGAGTACGCCTTTGCGAAGATGGTCTTCGTCGTTCCAGCAGCGTTCGTTTTCCCGGACAATCTCGGAAATGGGCAGTCCCTGTTCATCGCAGTGAATGAGGAGGTCAGCCGCACGGTTGACTGAATATCTGAAGGAAGGTTTTGTTCTCTGTTTCTCTTGATTTCCGCTGACTTCCTGCTCCTGCACGACGAACCCTCCTCCGACGGAATAGTAGGTCGATTGCAAGGTGGAACCGTCGTTGAACACGGCGTAAGCGGTCAGTGCGTTCGGATGATATGGAAGGCTTTCCGAAAAGTTAAATACCAGATCCTCAGCAGGGTCAAAAAGTATCGGATGACTCCCGCCAAGCAAAAGGCGTTTCTGGTCGGCGATAGCATCGATTGTCGAACCGATGGCGTTCACATCGAAGGTGACCGGATCATATCCGCTGAGTCCCAGTTGTAGCGCGATGTCGGTTCCGTGTCCGCGGCCTGTCTTGGCAAGTGATCCGAAAAGCTCAATGCGCACCGAGCGTACTTCCGAAAGACCTTGTGAAGAATCAAGCGCTTTCAGGAAAATTCCGGCGGCTTTCCAAGGCCCAAGGGTGTGCGAGCTGGAAGGCCCCACACCGATCTTGAACATGTCGAATACGGACAGTTGTTCTTGTTCGGTCATGATTCGTACGTCAAAAATAGTCATAAGCCACAAAAGACCGCTGATTCATTCAATTTTGTAAATTAGATAGCCAGTAGACGGATGATCAAAATGGATAATTCCTCAAAAGACCAATTCAATCAGTGGCACAAGGATCCTTATAACTGGAAGTGGGGGATGATTTATTACAATAAAAAAGACCCGCGCGTCTGGCTACCGAAACGCAATCCGGTAATGGGTTGGACCCTCAACTTTGCGCACCGCTCCGCCTACATATGGCTGATCGGACTTATGGCAATACCGCTTATTACGATGCTTTTGCTTTCAAAGGCAGGAAAATAAAGTTCCAAGTTCCAGGAATCAAGTTGCCTGCAATCCGCAATCCTCCTTCGCTACGCTCCGGCGGACACGCCCGCAACCCGAATCACCCTTTCAACTTGTTCAGGAAGTTGATGTCCACCGTCCCTGTATTGCGGAAGATCATGGTCAGAATGGCCAATCCTACGGCAACCTCTGCTGCAGCTACGGCCATGATGAAGAAAACGAAAACCTGTCCGGCCGGATCGGAATGATAAGAGGAAAATGCGGCCAGCAGGAGGTTCACTGCGTTCAGCATGATTTCAACACACATGAGTATGACGATCGCGTTGCGACGCGAAAGGACGCCGATGACACCGATGCAGAAAAGTACTGTGCTGAGGAACACATAATGGCTCAGCGGTACGAGTTGGAAGATTCCGGGCATGTTTTCCATCGCGCGTGCTTTTATTTAATTTCTTTTTTACCCAACATGACCGCACCCACCATGGCGGCGAGGAACAAGATAGAGGAGATTTCGAAAGGCAACATGAAGTCCTTGTACAACGTCTTTCCAAGAGTCTTGATCAGACCGATATTCGGGTCGTAATTCGTCAAGGCCACCGTTTCTGAGCCGGCACGGAATGCACCGACAAGTACGATCATGAGTGAACCGCCGGCAACGGCCGCAGCCGCTTTCATCAAAGAGCTTTTATGCGGCTCCACTTCTGCATTAAGGTTGAGCATCATGATGACGTACAGGAAAAGTACCATGATTGCGCCGGCATAGACGATGATGTGAACAGCTGCAAGGAACTGTGCATTCAGCAGCACATAGTGCCCGGCAATCGCGAAAAAAGCGATAATGAGGTAGAGGACGCTGTGTACAGGGTTCTTGGAAACAACTACCATCAAAGCGCTCAACAGCGCGAGGAAGGAAAGAAAATAGAAGATCGACAACGACATGGACGGATCAATTGTACAGCCGATTGTGCTGCAGGTTCGATGATTTTTTGAATTCGGCGACGGGATCCGTCTGCCGTTGGGTGACGTCGACGCGGTTCGACAGGTCTTCTACCAACTTGTCTTTCCCGTAAATGAATCCGCCGCGCTTGAACTCGGTAGGCACAATACGGTCGGTCAGGAAGATCGCCTCCTTCGGACAGGCCTCTTCGCAAAGCCCGCAGAAGATGCAGCGCAGCATGTTGATTTCATACACCTTGGCATACTTCTCTTCCCGGTAAAGTTTCTCTTCCCCCTTGTTGCGTTCGGCGGCCGTCATGGTGATCGCCTCGGCAGGACAGGCTACCGCGCAAAGACCGCAGGCAGTACACCGTTCGGCGCCGTTTTCGTCCCGCTTCAGCACGTGCTGGCCTCGGTAGACCGCCGGGATGTCACGCTTGACTTCAGGGTATTGGATGGACACCTTCTTTTTGAAAAGGTGTTTCAGTGTGATGCCGAGGCCGTTGATGATGGCAGGAAGGTAGATCTTCTCCAGGAAGGTCATCTCCTTCTTGACGACGACTTTGCTTCTGTTGGTTAAGGATTGCATGTTCCGGTTCGGTAGGGGAGGTTCAGCTGACTTTTCCTGTCAGCCACATGATCAATGCGGTGAGGAAGATATTGGCGATGGACAGGGGAATAAGACCCTTCCAGCCGAGATTCATCAATTGGTCGTAGCGGAACCGGGGAATGGTCCAGCGGATCCACATGAAGAAGAAGATGAAGAAAAGGATCTTGCCGAACAGGAAGAGCGTACCCGCAAGAGCAAGTGTGTTGGGGTCTGTGATGAAGTCCGCGATGAACGGCATGTTATAGCCGCCGAAGTAGAGCGTGCTGATCACAGCGGAGGAGATGAACATATTGATGTATTCGGCGAAGAGATAGAAGCCGAGTTTCATGGAGCTGTACTCGGTGTGATAACCGCCCACCAGCTCCGTTTCGCATTCAGGAAGGTCGAACGGCGTACGGTTGCATTCCGCGAACGCGCAGACAAGGAAAATGATGAAACCGAGCGGCTGATACAGTACATTCCAATTTCCGCCGGACTGTTGCGCAGCGATCTCCTTGACACTGAGAGTGCCGGTCATCATTACCAGAGCGATGATCGCCAGTCCCATGGCGACTTCGTAACTGATCATCTGCGAAGAGGCACGTAATGCACCGAGCAAGGAGTATTTATTGTTCGATGCCCAGCCGCCGATCATGATACCGTAAACACCGATGGAAACTACACCGAAAATATACAGGATGCCTATGTTCACGTCCGTGACCTGAAGAGGAAATGTCTCTCCGCCGATTGTAAGCGAAGTCCCCCAGGGGATGACTGCACTCGTCATTAACGCGGTCGCCATGGCGATGCACGGGCCGAGGATGAACAGCCACTTGTTGGAGACATCTGGAATGATCTCTTCTTTCATGAACATCTTGACGCCGTCAGCCATCGGCTGCAGAATGCCGAATGGTCCTGCGCGGTTAGGTCCGATACGGTCCTGCAGGAAAGCGGCGATCTTACGTTCGCCATAGGTGGAGTACATGGCGATCAAAAGGGTCACCGTGAATACGGCGACGATCAGGATGACGGTGAACAGCAGGGAGGAGGTCATTCGGAGCGGAAGTGGTTGATCAGTTGCCGGAAGGAAGTTCAGGGGTATCGCTGATAGCGTCTACGGCGTTCAGCACCGGTTTATGTACCGGTTCTTTCAGCGTGTAATGAGCGTTGGAGATGACGGAGTGACGGTCGATGGCGGTAGGACCTTCGACGGTCCAGTCCGAGGGGTCCTTTTTTTCGAAGCGGCATTCGTTGCAGATCCAGTCAATTACCTCGCCGTATCTGTCTTTGCGTGCGCTGACGCGCGCCACTACATTGCCTTTCATCCAGAGTGTCACCTTGCCGCTGCACTTCGTGCAATTACGGTGGGCATCCATCGGATTGACATTCCAGATCCGGCTGGTGAAGCGGAACGTGCGATCGGTCAGTGCACCGACCGGACAGACATCGATCATGTTGCCCGAGAAGTCATTGTCGACCGCCTGAGTGATGTAGGTGCTGATTTCTGCAACATCACCGCGGTTCATTACGCCGTGCACCCGCTTATCGGTCAACTGATCGGCTACCTTGACGCAACGGTAACAAAGGATACACCGTGTCATGTGCAATTTGATCTTTTCGCCGATATCGATCTTCTCGAAGGTGCGCCGTTCGAATTCATAGCGCGTTTTCGCCATGCCATGCTCATACGCGAGGTCCTGCAAATGACATTCGCCCGCCTGATCGCAGATGGGACAGTCCAGCGGATGGTTGAGCAGGAGGAATTCAACGACTCCCTTGCGGGCTTCGACGATTTCAGGAGAAGTCGTGTTCTGGACCTCCATGCCGTCCATCACAGTGGTGCGACAGGAAGCCACAGGCTTGGGCATGGGCCGGGGGTCCTTCTCGGATCCTTTACTGACCTTCACCAGGCATGTACGGCAGTAACCGCCACTGGTCTTTAGCTTGGAATAATAGCACATCGCCGGAGGAACGATATCTCCGCCGATCATACGTGCTGCCTGGAGGATCGTGGTACCGTCCGGAACCTCGATGGAGTGGCCGTCGATGGTGACTTTAGGCATTTTCAGAATGTTTAAAGTTCAAAGTCAGAACGGGTAAACGTCCCGGTTGACATTCACTTTTCACTTTTTAGTTATCGTCGAGGCATCAGAAATGCATATACCGGTAATCAGGCGATTTCTTCAGCCGATTTGACTTCTTACTTTTCACTTACTTCAATCTGATTCAGACGGTAATAGTGTCTGACATCATTTATACTGGATGGGTTCTTTATGTATTCTTCGAATTCGGCACGGAAGTGACGGATCGCTGCGGCTACCGGCCATGCGGCTGCATCGCCGAGCGGACAGATCGTCTTGCCTTCGATCTTGCTTTGGATGTCCCAAAGCAGATCGATGTCGCCCGGTTTTCCGTGACCGTGCAGGATCCGATGGAGCACCTTCTCCATCCAGCCGGTGCCTTCGCGGCAGGGGCTGCATTGTCCGCAGGATTCGTGGTGATAAAAACGGGTGAAGTTCCAGAGATTCTTGACGATGCTGGTGTCCTCATCCATGACGATGAATCCGCCCGAACCCAGCATGGTGCCGGTTGCGAATCCTCCGTCTGCAAGCGATTCATATGACATCAGCCTCTGTTCGCCGTTGGCAGTCTTCAGGATCAGGTCGGCAGGAAGGATCGGAACGGAGGATCCTCCGGCGACAACCGCCTTCAGTTTCTTGCCGTTCTTGATTCCGCCGCAATATTCTTCGGAGTAGATGAACTCTTCCACCGGAACGCCCAGTTCGATTTCATATACTCCCGGCTTGTTGATGTGTCCGCTGGCGGAAATCAATTTGGTGCCGGTGCTCTTCCCGATGCCGATCTTGGCATACTCGTCTCCGCCTTTATTGACGATCGGAACGACCGCAGCGATGGTCTCCACGTTGTTGACCACGGTGGGACAACCGTAAAGACCTGCGATGGCCGGGAACGGTGGCTTTATTCTCGGATTGCCGCGTTTTCCTTCGAGCGACTCAAGCAATGCGGTCTCTTCGCCGCAGATATAAGCGCCTGCGCCTACCTGTACGTACAGGTCGAGGTCGTAACCGGTGCCAAGAATGTTTTTCCCGAGCCAGCCGTTGGCATATGCTTCATCGATCGCTTTTTCAAGAATACGGGATACGTAGAAATATTCTCCGCGGATGTAGATGTAAGAGGTATTGGCACCGAGGGCGAAACTGGACGTGATCATTCCCTCGACCAACAGGTGAGGGATGCGTTCCATCAGGTAACGGTCCTTGAAAGTGCCGGGTTCTGATTCGTCCGCGTTGCAGACAAGGTAGCGGGGAACACCTTCCGGTTTGGCCAGGAAGCTCCATTTCATGCCGGTCGGGAAGCCTGCGCCGCCGCGGCCACGGAGACCGGACTTCTTCACTTCCTCCACCACCGCTTCCGCAGTCATCTGCTTCATGGCCTTTTCCACGGAAGCATATCCGCCGTGTTTGCGGTAGACGTCGTAGGATTGGATTCCCGGAACGTGATCGTATTCAAGGAGTAATTTCTTGCCCATGGTCAGATCGTTTTCGTTTCGGGTTGGTCGGTATATGACTTGCGCCTTCCGTCGGTGCGTAAACGCTCTACCAGCCGGTCGACTTTTTCCAAAGAAAGGTTCTCGTAATAGTCGGCGCCTACTTGTAACATGGGTGCAGTACCGCATGAGCCGAGACATTCAACGGATTTCAAGGTGAACATGCCGTCGGAAGTTGTTCCCCCGGTCTTGATATTCAATTTGTTTTCCAGGTGACGGATGACATCCTCTGCGCCCAGTAGCCAGCAGGAACTTGTACGGCATACTTCGATGACGCATTTTCCGACCGGCTTCATGTTAAACATCGAATAGAAAGAAGCGACTTCGTAAACTTCCACCGGCTGGATGTTCAGCAGGGAAGCTACATAGTCCATCACTTCGGGCGACAGCCAGCCTTCGAATTCAGCCTGTGCTATATGCAATACCGGAATCAGGGCGGATTTCTGCCTTCCTTCCGGATAGCGCTTGATCATTTTCTGGACCAGCGCCAGTGACTCGTCACTGAAACGGATGTTACTCATCGTATTCTGTATCAGAAAGCCTTTGCGTGTAAACGCATACGGCTTTTTCATTTCATTTTATACTTACTTCGTCACGCATCCAGCTCGCCGGCAATCACGTTCATGGAGCTCATCGTGAGTACCGCGTCACTCAACAGGCTGCCTTTGATCATCTCAGGGTACGCCTGGTAGTAGATGAAGCAGGGCCTGCGGAAGTGCAGGCGCAGCGGTTGACGGCCGCCGTCGCTTACCAGGTAGAAGCCAAGCTCTCCGTTTCCTCCTTCGATACAGTGATAGACCTCGCCCTTCGGCACATCTGTTTCGCCCATTACGATCTTGAAATGGTAGATGAGCGCTTCCATGTTGTTGTACACTTCTTCCTTAGGCGGAAGATAGAAACTCGGAACTTCGGCATGGAAGGTGTTCTTATCTTCCAGCTTCTCGAGTTTTTCCAGGGCCTGCCGGATGATCGACAGGCTCTGCCACATTTCCTCTTCGCGGACCATGAAACGGTCGTAAGTGTCGCCATTGGTTCCGAGCGGGATATCGAACTGGAATTCCTGATACCCGGAGTAGGGATTCATGACACGAACGTCGTAATCGATGCCTGCTGCACGCAGGTTGGGACCGCTGAAGCTGTATTCCAACGCCCGTTCGGCCGAAATAGGTCCGCAGCCGATGGTGCGGTCCATGAAAATCCGGTTGCGTACAAGGAGCTTTTCGAATTCTTTGAGGCCGGCCGGCATTTCCTTCAGAAGATGACGGATTTTCTTCCAGGCGGTGTCGCTGAAGTCGCGCTCGAAACCGCCGATGCGTCCGATGTTCGTCGTAAGCCGTGCGCCGCAAAGTTCCTCGTAGATCTCATAGATGAACTCCCGCCACTGGAACATGTAGAAGAAACCGGTCGCGGCTCCCGTGTCCACACCGATCACTGTGTTGCAGATGATGTGGTCGGCGATACGCGCAAGCTCCATCACGATGACGCGCATGTATTCCACGCGCCTGGGCAATTCCGCGCCGATTAGTTTTTCGACCGTCATGTGCCAGCCCATGTTGTTGAGCGGTGAAGAGCAGTAGTTCAGCCGGTCGGTGATCGGCGTGATCTGATAGAACGGTTTGTGTTCGGCGAGTTTTTCGAACGCGCGGTGTATATAACCGATCGTAGGCACGGCGTCCACGATGATTTCTCCGTCCATCGTCAGCACGTTCTGGAAGATACCGTGGGTGGCGGGGTGCGTAGGACCCAGGTTCAGGGTCGAATACTCTTTCCCGGCATCGGGTGCTTTGTTCTCGAAAGCGGTGTTCATGATTCCGGTGATTTTTTCAGGACTCCAATCGTTTACGGTCGTATCCGGAATGCTGTCGTCCGAACAGCGTATCGTCTTTATCGTAACGCGTAGCGTCCTCTATCGGATATTCCTTGCGCATCGGATGATAATCCATGTCCTCCATGTTGAGGATGCGTTTCAGGTTCGGATGCCCTTTGAAACGGAAGCCGAAGAAGTCGAAGGCTTCGCGCTCCATCCAATTGGCAGCGGGGAACAACGTGGTCAGGGTGTCGTATTCAAGATCGTCCGCGGTGGTGAACGACTTGAAGCGGATGCGCAGATTCCTTGTCAGACTGTGTACCTGGTACATCATGCCGAAGGGGCGTGGAAGTTCAGGGAAGTGAAGTCCGCAGGCCGTAGTGAGGTATCTGAACTGGAACTGTTCGTGCTCGTACAAGAAACGCAGTACGGCGATGATGCTTTCTTTCGGCAAGTGGACGACATGAAAGTCGTACGCCTGCTCGACGGAGAGGATCTTCTCTCCGAATTTCTCCTGTAATGCCGCTATGACCTGGTCGATCGTCGGATTTTCCATGCTATTATTCGATGCCGTATCCGGAAAGAAGTTGTTTGTATTCTGGAGAGTTGCGCCGGCGGAGCGATTCGTTGCTCACCAGCTTATGGATATTCATCACACCTTCGATGATCTGCTCGGGTCGCGGCGGACAACCGGGAACGTAGACGTCTACGGGAATGATGTGGTCGATGCCCTGCAGGACGGAATAGGTGTCGAATATGCCGCCGCTCGAGGCGCAGGCACCGACGGAGAGTACCCAACGGGGCTCGGCCATCTGCTCGTACACCTGACGCAGCACAGGGGCCATTTTCTTTGAGATTGTCCCCATCACCATCAGCAGGTCTGCTTGACGAGGAGAGAAGCTGAGCCGTTCCGAACCGAAACGGGACATGTCATAATGTGAAGCCATGGTGGCCATGAATTCGATGCCGCAGCACGATGTAGCGAACGGCAGCGGCCACATGGAATTTTTTCTCGCAAGACCTACCGCCTTGTCCAGGGACGTGGCGAAGAATCCCGGTCCTTCGAATCCGGGTGGAGTCTTAGCGACTTCTACGGAGGGACGATTGACGATGTCTGACATTTTTCTATCGATTGTTCAAGAACCGGGCTGACCCGAAGGTCATTCCCATTTGAGTGCGCCCTTACGGATGATATAATAGAATCCAGTCAGGAGCAATACCATGAATACCAACATTTCCAGAATGCCTGTTGTTCCAAGTTCCTTGAAATTCACCGCCCAGGGATACATGAAGATCACTTCCACGTCGAACAGGACGAAGAGTATCGCCACCAAAAAATATTTGATGGAAAAAGGGATACGCGCATTGCCTTTCGATTCGATTCCGCATTCGAAAGACTCCAGCTTTATCTTGGATTTTCTTTTTGGGCCCAGGAGGTGTGTACCCACCATGGTGGTGACGATGAAGCCCAGTGCGACCAGGAACTGGATCGCTATCGGAAGATAGTCGGAGGGTAGGTCTTGATGCTGCATGGAAACAGAGACAAAATGGTGCCGGTATCGGGCTGCAAATTTACGCTTTTAAGCAACGTATTTTGCGGATTTTGAGCCAAAAAGAGGAGAATTCAACATCCGTCAGTGGACAAGCGCTATCACCGTGACCGGTTTCTTCGATATTCGGTCGGCTTCGAATTCAAATGGTAATGGCACGGCCGTCCTAAATGCTGATGCCCTTTCGAATAATTATTTATAATATACAGAATGTCAATATATTATAAATAAAACAAACGTTTGTTTGAAATGCGTTATGCTGCTACCTTGCGGCAGCGATGAATACCCGTGCGCGTTTACTGGACAAAGCCGAGGAACTGTTTTCGGAGCATGGTTTCGAAGGGACATCCATTCGGCAGCTGGCCGGAGAGGCCGGAGTGAACATCTCTATGATTTCCTACTACTTCGGTTCGAAGGAGAAACTGTTCGAAGCATTGGTGGAGGAGCGGACCGCATCCATCCGGGACCGGTTGAAGGACTTGAATGAACATGCTGAGAATCCCGTGACCAGATTGGAAGAAATGATCCGGCTATATGTCGATCGCTTCATGTCCCAGCCACGCTTTCATCGCTTGTTGTTCCATGAGGTATCCATCAACCGCCATCCGGAACTTCAACAGGCGATTGCAGCGGTATTGATGCGCAACGTCGAACAATTGCGAATTATTCTTTCCGACGGCATCAGTGAAGGGTTTTTCAAGGAAATCGATATTGACTTAACGATCGTCTCAATCGTCGGAACAGTCACTCAGCTTGCAAATGCATCACCGCAGATGAAGCAGCTCATGCTGGATAAGGAAGCGGAAATACATGCGCCGGAGATGAGCGGAATGAGGGAGCGACTATACCGACACCTTCATCAACTTATGATGGCCCACCTATTGAAATAAAAAACGTAATGGAATCCACCACGATGCCGGACGGAAAACGTCCAAAAAAGAATGTCCTTAAAATCGTCCTGCTATTGGTCGTAACAGCCGTATCCTACTGGGCGGTTTCGAAGTTCATCTACGCAAGAAACCACGAAGTGACGGATGATGCGCAACTCGACAAAGACATGGCGCCCGTGCTCGCCCGCGTCGGCGGATTCATCCGCGAGATCCGCTTCGAGGAGAATCAGCAGGTGAAGGAGGGAGACACCCTGGTCGTCATCGATGACCGGGAACTGTTCAACAAGGTGCAGTCGGCCGAGGTCGGAGTACAGGCAGCAGAAGCAGCAGTCGGTGCGGCTCGTGCCGTAGTAGCTGCTGCCGCCGCCAACTTGCAGACCGCGCGGTCGGCAGTGGATGCCGCCAAGGTCCGCGTTTGGCGTGCCGAAAAGGAATTCACGCGCATCAAGAACCTCCAACAGCAAGGCGCCGGCACAGCCCAGCAGTTCGATGCGGCTACAGCTGAAAAGGATGCCGCACAGGTACAATTGGAGACTGCCAACCGGCAATTGGAAGCCGCCGCCGCGGTCGTCGCTTCAGCAGAAGAACAGGTGGCGGTGACACGCGTAGCTGCTGTCGCCAGAAAAGTGGATGCGTCTTATGCCGACCTCCAGCATTCCTATGCATATGTCATCGCCCCGCTCTCCGGAATTGCCTCCAAAAAGAATGTACAACCCGGACAGTTGGTGAGCCCCGGAGCGCCGCTTTTTGCCATCGTGTCGTTATCAGATCCGTTCGTCATAGCCAACTTCAAGGAGACGCAAATTGGAAAAATGAGGAAGGGACAATCGGTCGAGGTGACCGTGGATGCTTTCCCGGAAAAGATTTTCCATGGAACGGTAAGCAGTTTTTCTCCTGCTACCGGCGCTAAATTCTCGCTTCTTCCTCCTGACAATGCCACCGGCAACTATGTAAAAGTCGTGCAGCGGGTTCCCGTAAAGATCGTGCTCGATCAGGATACCATGAATACGATGCTTCGCTCAGGAATGAGTGTCCGAGCGGCGGTTCAGCTTAACGACTGATTCCTTCGACGTCAACGATATGGAGGTTTCCGTTTCCCGCAGATGGGTCATTACCGGCACAGTCGTCATGGCTGCGTTGCTGGAACTCATCGATACGACGGTAGTCAATGTGTCGTTGCCGCAGATCATGGGCAACCTGGGAGCCACGCTGGCCGACGTAGGTTGGGTCGTCACCTCTTATGCGATCGCCAACGTTATCATCCTTCCGATGTCAGGTTGGCTGGGTGCTCGTTTCGGCCGGCGTAATTACTTCGTCTTTTCGATCATCATCTTTACGGTCTCCTCCTTTTTTTGTGGTAATGCCGATAATATCTGGGAGCTGATCATTTTCCGTTTCATTCAGGGAGTCGGCGGCGGTGCTTTGCTCGGTACGGCGCAAGCCATACTCATCGAGACGTGGCCGAAGGAGAAACTCGGTATGGCTACCGCTATCTTCGGACTGGGTGTCGTGATCGGACCGACACTCGGACCGACACTTGGGGGATACATCACCGATCATTATTCGTGGCCATGGGTCTTTTTCGTCAACCTTCCGCTGGGAGTATTCGCCGTCTTGCTGACGCTTGCCTACATTCCCCCTTATCCGGCTACACATCGTAAGGGCGCTGTCGATTGGTGGGGTATCCTCTTCCTGACAGTAGGTGTCGGTTCGCTGCAGTTCGTCCTTGAACGCGGAGAGACGGAGGACTGGTTCGAGACCGAATATATCATCTGGCTTACCTTCATTGCGGCGGCCGGTCTGTTCGCATTCGTCATCCGTGAATTAAGAACCCCTCATCCGGTGGTTAATCTCCGTATCCTCAAGAGCCGCTCCTTGGCCATCGGAATGGTCACGACCTTCATTCTGGGTTTCGGTCTCTTCGGATCGGTATTCGTCTTCCCTGTATTTTGCCAGAGCCTGTTGGGATTTTCCGCCCAGCAGACCGGTATGCTGCTCATCCCAGGCGGACTATGTACGATTTTCATGATGCCGATGATCGGTAAGATGCTGCAGAGGGGCGTGCCTCCCCAGATTCTTTCCACATTCGGTTTTGTTTTCTTTTTCCTGTTTACATGGTTGATGTCCAAGTCGAATCTCCAGTCGGGCGAATCGGATTTTTACCTGCCGCTCATTTTCCGCGGCATCGGGCTGAGCCTGCTGTTCGTTCCGCTTACCACGCTTGCACTTTCCGGTTTGGAACCGAAGGATATCGGACAGGGAACAGGATTGAACAATATGATGCGTCAGCTTGGAGGCTCTTTCGGCGTAGCCATCATCACTACGTTGCTCCACATGCGACAGGGATTGCATCGTGCCCGACTGATCGAGAATATCTCCATCTTCGATTCCGAGACCGGTGGACGCTTCGAGCAGATACGACAGACGATGATCGCAAAAGGAATGAGCATCGCCGAGGCTACACAAGCTGCGCAGAAGGCACTGGAGGGCATGGTTGTCCGACAGTCGTATCTCCTGGGTTACATGGATGCCTTTTGGCTGACCGGTGTGTTCTTTCTTATTTGTATTCCGTTGCTCTACCTGCAGAAGTTCAAAAGAAGATCAAGATTACCATCAGGAGGCGGTCATTGATTCTTTCTGAAAAGCAGGGAACTGTCGCCGTAACTGAGGAAGCGGTAGCCATTTTCCAACGCGTGTCGGTAGACATTCTTCCAGTCCTCTCCGATGAACGCT
>JBJOMA010000233.1:0-6478 GCA_046052625.1 Bacteroidota bacterium | reverse complement strand
TTGTAATAATGCTGAACGCGCTCTTCATTCAACTGACAAATTCATCCGGATACATTCGCACCGCTTAAGCAAGTAAACCAGTAATTGATTTCATCACCAACCAAAACCAATCAACAATGAGAATCATCCTCTTCCGGCTCGTGACCTTCGCGGTGCTGTCATTCGCCTCAGTAGCCGCATTCGCACAACATCATTCCCAACTTTGCAGTGCTCGCTTCTTCGTACATCCCGATTCAATTTCCAATACCTTGGATTTCATGGCAGGGGCTTCCGGCAATACTGTTTCCTATGCCTGGGATTTCGGTGACGGTTCCACCGGTAGTGCCCGCATGGAGCAACATACCTATGCTGCTACAGGAACTTATTATGTGTGCCTGACTGTTACGCGCACGGATTCCGCCGGAACGGTTCTCTGCACGGATTCCCATTGCGACAGTGTCCGTGTAGGATCCGTTACACCACCGGCTCCCTCACCCGTATGTAATGCCCGTTTCCGCTACAGGAGCAGTATGGGTGGCTCTTCCGTCCGATTCTTCGGCGGACGTTCTTCCGGTGCCATGACGACCACCTATTCGTGGGACTTCGGCGACGGTACCACGGATACGCTCCGTAATCCGCTGCATGCCTTCCCTGCCACCGGCAGCTACTATGTGTGTCTTACGCTTACGGCATACGATTCGCTCGGCAATGTGGCTTGCACCGATAATTGGTGCGACAGTGTCAGTGTCGGACTCGTACATCACCCCGGAGGCTGTTCAAGCTTCTTCGGTACTTCGCACCATCACCGGCTCTCCGGTACCAATGGTCAAAACACCGCAGCGGTGACCGTCTATCCCAATCCGATGGTCGATAAGGCCGTGCTTCGTCTTGAAGGCTTCAATGGTCCTGTTTCTTTTCTGGTCTTCAACCGGAACGGACAGGTCGTGCTGGAGAACTCCGTCCTCTCCGACGGCGAGTTCAGCCTGGATAAGATCCTCCTTCCTTCCGGCATCTATTTCTATCAGGCCACCGGAACGGATCAGGTTGTCACAGGAAAGTTATTGGTGCAATAAGGTGATCAGGTAATCCTCGGGAGCCCGGGGTCGGTAATCATTCGAGCCGGCTTCGGGCTTCCGGTTTTTCAGCCGGCTACTGGTTACCTGCCAGGGACTACCAGTCTGAACGTCTCCCCGTCGAATACGCCGTAGGAGTCGTACCGGATCCAGTCGCCGATGTTGATGTACCGGCTCGTACCGTTGATGGAAAGGTCCAGCGGCAGATGACGGTGACCGAAGACAAGGTAATCGTAATGATTCTTCTTCAAGAGCTCCTTCGAATGAATGACCAGCCATTCCTTCTCTTCGCCCAGAAAGCGCTCATCCGTCGTTCCTGTAGCGATCCGGCTGCGACGTGAAAAATAATTAGCAACACCGATGCCGAGGTTAGGGTGCAGCCGCGCGAAAAGCCATTGACAGACTTTTGAGGCAAAGACTTTCTTGATGAATTTGTATCCGTAATCACCCGGACCCAGTCCGTCGCCGTGTCCGATATAGAAGCGCTTGCTGTTGTATTCTGCTTCGATCGGCTGACGATACACTTTCACTCCGATCTCCTTCTCCAGATAATCGAAGGTCCACATGTCGTGGTTGCCGGTGAAGTAGTGCACCGGTATGCCTGCATCGGTGAAGCGGGCAATGGCTGCCAGTAGTCGCACGTGTCCGCGCGGCACCACCGTGCTGTATTCGAACCAGAAATCGAACACGTCTCCCAGGAGGTACAACTCTTGTGTCGTGGGGAAAATCGTTTCCAGCCAGTCGATGACCCTGCGCTCACGCTCCCTGCTGCTGTCCGCATCAGGTGCGCCGAGGTGAAAGTCGGAGGCGAAGTAGATGTGCTTTCCGGGTTGCAGCTGCATGGTCAACGGTTCAGTTTTTCCAACGGATTGAGTTTTTTCAGATGCAATTCGAAGCGGATCCGCTCAACGAAATCCAGATCTTGTTGCTCCATTGCGTAATTGATGTCCTTGGAAAAGAGCAAGGGTAAATAGACCGTAAAGATATCTTTCACTACCCGGATTTCAATTCCGCCTTCCCAGGAAATCTTGTTCTGATTGTAACTGAGTCTGGGCTGGTCGAATGCGGCGAAATTTGCAAAAAGAAATACGGGTAGTTTTCCCGGAACGGCCGCCTTGACACCCACCACACCCATTGATTTCGAACTTTGCCGGTAATAATAGGTCCTGGAACTGAAGCCCCCTTCCATCGGTACGAATTGCTGTGAAAGGATCCCTGTCGCTTCCGATCGCGCCAGAAAGACTTCATCGAACAAATAATCGTCACCGCCGCCGGTCCGGTCGTACTCGCTTTGTTCGGTGTTTCGTCCGCCATAACCGCTCAGTCGCAGATTGTAGTCGACATCCGGCTGGATGGTGGATCGTATATCGGCCCAACCGGCTCCGATCCTCAATTCGATTCCCTTCGTCGGATCGTCATATGGTATGCGCTTATCGAACTGTCCCCAACAACGGATGAAATCCCGATTACCGGTGATAGAGAGACTGAACGCTCTCGCATCCCATTTCGGATAATCGGAACTCGAGGCATTCAGCTGGAAATAGTCATAGCGGATCTTCTTGCTTGCGTAATTATACACGTAAGGGATGTCCCGATCGATAGAGATCTGCCGGAGCTGCAAGGTGTTTTTCCTGTTGTTGCGCGGATGATGGTTTTGAAGGTCCACGCTGATGCTGTTCTCCATCCGGACGTATCGCAAAGTCTGTCGGATGTCAATATCGGCAAGCGGATTACTGTAACGGTCGTTCGCGTACGCATAACGTTGGATGCCCGTCCGGACCCGTATCTCACGGATTGAATATCCGCCTGGATGCAGCCGGTAGCTGATGGATCCTCCGCCGTTGATGTCAACAGTGCCGAAGGCGAACAGCGGCATGGCGGTGAACTCGAGGTTCTTTTGCGGAAATCCGATGTTGTGAATGACGAAGCCCGCCATCAGGCTGTTATAGTAGTTCCAGCCCAGTGCCGGAGCTAAATACAGCTGCGTCCGCTCCGGCTGCTCGATTCCGGTCAACAGCTTCAGTTGTAACGGCTCCGTCTTTCGGAAGCACCCGCTGCCGTGAATCGAGTTGTTTTTCCTGTTCACCTCCGGCATCCAATTGCCGTTGTCGATTACACGCTCAAATGAAGGTCTTCCGGATATCCTCACAGTGGTGTCCTTAGTGAATCCTTCCAGCCAACGGGTGCCGGCGGTTCCGTCCGGCTGATGATAGCTTATGGCGACAGGACCGTCGATGCGGCCGGTATTTCTCAGTGAAACCGTGAAGGAATCACTCCCTGCTGTGATGCGCTTCACTGCATAATCCAGTTTGTCGGTCGTCTTCAGCCAGTCATCGAATAGCCAGTCTAACGGCCGTCCGCTGACCCGCTCGAACACCTCTTCCAAGTCGTCCGGTTCCGGATGACGGAAACTCCATTCGTCGTAGTACCGGTGCATGCACGCGTCGAAGAGCGAATCTCCGAGATAGCGTAAAAGATATTGGAAGCCGAGCGAGGTCTTCGCGTAGACCATGTCGGAGTAGTTGCGAAGCGTATAATCCTCCGAGCGCAGCGTCAACGGCTGATCGATGTTCTGGCGTGCATCCGCGAGATAGCGGTAGTACTGTTTCAGCCGACCGTCCATTCGGGCGTTGCCCGTCCATTTTCCCCAGCGTCCGAGACGGTTGAAGCTTTCGTTCATGGAAACGGAGTCGGAAGCGTATTCCGTGAAAATGTATCGTCGGTCGGTGAAACTGTTCATGCCTTCATCCTGCCAAGGATGCAGCCGCTCATTGCTGCCGAGGATGCCGTAGAACCAGTTGTGTCCGATTTCATGTGCCAGTACCGCATCGAGCTGGTAAGGATTTCCTGCGGAACCGATCGCCGTTATCATAGGATATTCCATGTCCGCTCCTTCGGCATAGATGACATCCACTGCTGTAACCGCATCATAGGGGTATTCGCCGACCCACTTCGAATAATCTTTCACTGCACGCGCCATGTATTCCGGTGCCCTCTTCCACCAGTTCCCCTGATGGTTGGTGAAGAAAGCGAAGGACATGACCGTACGTCCGCTCTGCGACAGGCGGATGTTTCCCTTCAGTACGTTCCATCGTTTGTCAGCGAAAAACGCGAAATCATGCACTCGATCCTGCCGGAAATGAAGGGTCTTGGTGACAGGTGAAGAGGGAGGAAAGGACAGTTGGCGGGCATTGAAGGTGTCGATCTTCGACGTTACTTCTGAAAGCGAATCCAGCCATGCGTATTCCCGATCTCCGTCCACCAGCATGCCGGTGGCACCCACACGATAATTCTCCGGAAGGGTTATGCGCACATCGAAACTGCCGAACTCTCCGTAATATTCCCCTTTGTCAACGTAAGGGAAATACCTCCAGCCGTTGCGGTCGTAGACTGCCGGCTTCGGATACCATTGCGTCGTGTAATACGCCTGTCCGGTGTGGCCCAGCCGCGATATGCCGGCAGAAGGGTATTTCAGGAGGAAAGGAGTATGAATGACCGTCGAATCGCCGGGAAGCAGCGGCCGGTTCAGTCGCAGTATGGCGACATCGGGCGTGTCGGTCAGCAGCTCCCAGCTGATCCGCTGCCCGTCAGCGGTGAAGTCCAGGGAGTCGATACCTCCGCGTCCCCTCTTACCGACACGCAGGAAACGCCTGTCGCCGTCTGAGTAATAGGTCTTTGCCAGAACGGTATTCTCGTCACGGTAGGCGTTCGGCCACAAATGAAAGTAGAGCAGCCCCAGGGTGTCCGGACTGTTATTGCAGTAGACCAATGTTTCTGCTCCCCTAAGCTGATGCACCGAATCGTCCAGCGATACGTTTATCGTATAACGCACTTCTTGTTGGAAGTAGGGACGTTCTGAAAATGATGCTCCGGCATAGCTATACGTTGCCGCTGATAGCATCAGGAATGGAATCAAGAACCGCTTCAACATACGGGCAAATTAACGGAATCGCATGCGCCGTTCCTGCGGCGCGATATCATTTTTTATTCAACGCTGCACGGATCTCACGGTCAAGCTCCTCCGCTGAAAGTCCTTTTGCGATGATCTTGCCCGCTTCGTCCACAAGGACGCTGAAGGGGATGGCTTCTATACGGTAATCTTGCACGCACTTGCTGTCCCACTTCCGGAGCTCGCTCAGTTGCGGCCACACCAGTCCGTCTTTTTCTATGGCCTGCTTCCAAGAGGCCGCATCTTCGTCCAGCGATACCCCCAGCAGATCGAAACGGTCAGAACGGTATTTCTCGTACAACCTTCTCAAATCGGGATTGGCCCGGCGACATGGACCGCACCAGCTTGCCCAGAAATCGACCAGGACCAGTTTCCCCCTGAAGTCGGTCAGCGATATCTTTTTACCGTCAGGAGTGGTTCCGGTTATGGCCGGTGCTGCGGAACCCGGAGGCAGCGCTTCCAGGTCTTTCACCAGTTTCAGGTAATCTTCCACGTACATATTTCCCGCATGTCGTGCGGATAAAGAATCGGCCAGTAGCCGCATCAACGGCAGATCCGACGACTGGTTCAGGAATTTGGTGGCGCTCAACGCTGCAAGCGATGCAGGATGCTTACGGATCATTGTCGCAGAAAAATCACGCATGGTAGCGGCATATCCTGACTCCAGTATATGCGCGGCCGAGTCGCGCTCGACCGGATTCAATATCGATAGCTCTGAAAAAGCGCGGTTGAGCGAGTCGGTCAGTTGACGGTCGGTCAGTCGCAGCTGTCGGATCAGTTCGGATTCTTCCGATCCTTTTACGGTGTAAGTGGCATCCAGCCGTCGGGCATCACCGGTCAACTCGACGTCTTCGTTTCCGTCCAGGATCAGGTAGACGAACGATTGCGGACCTGTCCGAAGCAGGTAATAGTTCCATCCGGTCGCCGCATTTCTAAGGGAGAAGGTGCCCTTTGAGTCAGTCGTGGTCGAGTCCAGCGGAACTTCTCCGTCGGCAGTGATTTCCGACAGCACTACCCGGACCTCGCTGCCGAATTCAAGCCGGCCGCTGATAGTGTGGGCTGGCTTTTCGGAACACGCATACAGTATCGTAAGGCAGATGAACAGCGATAGGTTTTTCATGGTCGTTGCTGCTGGGTCAGTGACTGATCAGGAAATTGGTCCCTTCCCGGCTGCCGTTGTATTCAAGTGTCAGACGGTAGAGTCCGGCGGGAAAAAGAGCGGTGTTCATGGTAACATGGTGTTGTCCGGCAGGAATGACCTCCTGATGCAGAATCCTTCCGGTGACATCCATGAGAATGGCTCTGCCTTCCGTATGTGTTTCCGGCAAACGCACTTTCAGGTAGTCTTTGGAAGGGTTCGGATAAGCCGATAAAGGGTATGGTTTTTCCGCCGGTTCGCCGGTTCCGGTTATCTGAGAGACGTCCAGTACGAAAAGTCCCAGCTGCATGTCGCTGGCCAGCAGGTGACCACTGGGCA
>JBJOMA010000232.1:0-10120 GCA_046052625.1 Bacteroidota bacterium | reverse complement strand
AAGTCCTGATTGCCATTTCCGGCTGGAATGGGGGTTCCTTCAGGCGAACCCATCCCGATGGTATGAATGATGACGCCTTGCGATGCGGCATCACGTGCTGCTTCGACAGCGTCATCCTCGTGATTTTCGCCATCCGTTATGATGACCAGAGCCTTGTGTTTGTTGTCGTTTCCGGTATAGGATTTCAATGCCAGGTTGATGGCAGCGCCGATCGCGGTCCCTTGAGTCGGAATCATATTCGTTGATATGTTCGAAAGGAAAAGCTTCGCTGCCGCGTAATCGGTTGTGATCGGAAGTTGTACATACGCCTGACCGGCGAAGACGATCAGACCTATACGGTCGTTTTCAAGCCGGTCGATCAGTCGACTGATGATCTGCTTGGCGCGTTCCAACCTGTTCGGACGCAGGTCTTCTGCCCGCATCGAATTGGAGACATCCAGCGCAATGATCACATCAACACCCTCGCGCTTCACTTCTTCCAGCCGTGTGCCTATCTGCGGATTCGCCCAGGCCATGACCATGCATGCAAATGCGGTTGTGAAGACAATGAATCGCAGGATCGGTTTTCGTTTACTGGTATCCGGCATCAAGCGACGGACAAGTTCGTTTTCACCCAGTCGCTGCAGCTGAATACGGCGAGTCCGGATCCTATATGCGAAAAGCAGGACGATTGCCGGAATCAACAGCAACGCATACAGGTGTTCAGGATGTGCCCAACGGAACATGGTCAGGGAAGCGTTCTTAAAAGTGTTTGACGTAAGATGATTTCTAGTCCTAACAACAGGATGGCGATAAGTGCCAGCGGGTAGAATTCTTCGGAGCGCCTGCGGAATTCCAGAACGTCAACTTTCGTCTTTTCCATCTTATCGATATCGGCATAAACCTCGCGTAGTCGGGATGTACTGGTTGCACGGAAGTATTTTCCACCGGTTTCCGCCGCAATGCTTCTCAACACCGGCTCGTCGATCTGCACTTCCATGTTCTGGTACTGTATGCCGAAGGGGGTCTTGAAAGGATACGGAGCAACACCCATGCTCCCGACGCCTACCGTATAGACACGGATTCCGAAGGCTTTGGCGATTTCACCGGCGGTTTGCGGCGCAATCGCTCCGACATTGTTAACGCCGTCCGTCAGCAGAATGATGACCTTGCTTTTTGCTTTGCTTCCGCGGATTCGGTTGACGGCGGTCGCCAGTCCCTCACCGATAGCAGTGCCGTCGGCCAGCATGCCGCTTTCCAGATTCCCGATGAGATTCTTCAATACGCTGTGGTCGCTGGTCAGCGGGCATTGAGTGAAACTCTCTCCGCTGAAAACCACCAGTCCGATACGGTCGTTGGGACGGCTCTCGATGAATTCCAGCGCTACTTTCTTCGCAGCTTCGATACGGTTGGGCCGAAGGTCTTCGGCCAGCATTGAAGGGGAGATGTCGAGACCGAGTACTATATCGATGCCTTCCGTGGTCACGCTTTGGGAGCTGCTGCTGGATTGCGGTCGAGCGAGCGCGACGACCACTGCTGAATAGGTCAGACAACGAAGAATGAGCGGTAAGTGAATCAATTTCTGCCGCAATGTCGGGCGGTAGAAGCGCAACGTCTCCAGTCCTGAAAACCTAAAGGTCGTGTTACGCTTACGGCCGGCGAGGATATAGTAAGTGACATATGCCGGTACGAGAAGCAGCAGCCACAGCAAGGTAGGTTGAGCGAAGTAAACGTCCGGGATCATGACTGTGCCTCCTGCTGTTGATGGGTGGCCGTCGCCAGTATGAATGAACGCGCATCTCGGATCGACTGCTCGTTTTCGTTGATGATGGGTATTGCTTTCGCGAATTTCACCATATCGGCCAGTCGAAGCAGACGTTCAAGATCGGAATGTTGCTGACCGTCTATCCTAAGCCTGTGCAACAATTGCAATGTCTCGTCTGTCGTGGATTCCTGTGAGGCCACATCGAAGCGATGATCTATATAAGTACGGACGATATCTGTGAGCCGGATATGGTATTCCTTGTGGTATCCTTGCTGCCAGAGTTTCTCCGCTTCCAGTTTTTCAATTGCTTCAAGTGCGATCTCATGAGCCGGACGGGAAGGTTTCCGTATTTCGGTGACGGATCTGTCCCGCAGGCGGTACCGCCGGTACAGGCGATAAGCGATAAATGTTGCAGCAGCCGTACCCAACAGCACCCATAGCCAAGGAAGCAGCTCCGTCCAGTCGAAGGGAGGATCCATCACCGGCTTGATATCCTTTATGGCTTTGGTAGTATCCACCGGTATGGTCCTTACGGATAGCAGCTGCGCTTCCGTGGTGAGCGAATCGATTTTACCGTCAGTGCGGTTTACCACAAAAATGAAAGGTTCCACAACGTAGTAGCCTGAATCGAAACCGGTGACAGTCAATTCCTGACGGAGCGTATCCGGCATTCCGTTTCCGGCTTTTAACGTGTCGATTTTTCCGCGTTCGACGATTTCCAGACCATTTAGGGTATCAGGGACAACAGGGAAGCGGACAGCGGTACCGCTTTCGGTTATCGCCCTTAGTCGGATCTTGAACTGCTCGCCGATCCGGATCTGATTGGTGTCCAGGGTTGCGGTAACTCGTGTGCTAACTCCTTTCAATTCGCTGCCGGAACCTGATTTACTGAGCAGGATAATGCACGCTGATAATAATACAGCACGGTGGAGCAAGTTATAAGTGGAGCTTCTCACAGTAAATTCAGGATTTTCGGCCACGTTTCTTGAAAAGTTGTGTCAATGGCTGCACATAGGATCGGTCTGTGTACAGCGAGGTATGGTCGACTCCGGCTCGAGCGAACAATTCCTTTAATGACCGGTCCAGGAAGGTGCGCTCCTTTTTGAAATTATCCCGAACGGATTTTTCAGACGTGTCGATCAGTTGCCAACTTCCGGTTTCAGGATCCAACATTCGGATCAGCCCGACATCCGGCAACTGGTCTTCGCCCGGATCCTGTATCCGCAAGGCGACGAGGTCGTGCTTACGGCTGGCCAGTTTGATGGGTTCTTCGAAATCAGGAGAAAGAAAATCGGAGATCAGGAAGCAGATGCTTCGGCGCTTGATAGCATTGGTCAGGTAACGTAATGCATTCCCGACATCGGTCTTTCTGCCTTCCGGTCGGAAATTGATGAGCTCACGGATAATACGCAGGATGTGCGACTTTCCTTTCTTTGGAGGAATGAAAAGCTCGATCTGGTCGCTGAAAAAGATTACGCCGATCTTGTCGTTATTCTGGATGGCGGAAAAGGAGAGCACCGCACACAGCTCCGTTATAAGGTCTTTTTTGAATTGTGACTTAGTGCCGAAATCTCCGGAGGCGCTCACATCCACCAGGAGGATGACGGTGAGTTCCCGTTCCTCTTCGAATACTTTCACATAAGGAGTTCCGAATCTTGCTGTCACATTCCAGTCGATGGAGCGGATATCGTCCCCCGGCAGGTATTCACGAACCTCGCTGAAGGCCATACCTCGCCCTTTGAACGCGCTGTGATATTCGCCCGAGAATATATGAGCGGAAAGTCCTCGCGTCTTGATTTCGATCTTGCGGACCTTTTTGAGGAGCTCGGTGGTTTCCATGTCAGTTGTCAGAGCGATGCCGCATCAGGGTACTTCGACTGTGTTGAGGATGTCGTTGATCAGCTGGTCGACAGATATGTTCTCCGCTTCGGCTTCGTAAGTAAGTCCGATACGGTGTCGAAGGACGTCGTGACATACGGCGCGGACGTCTTCGGGAATAACATATCCGCGGCGCTTGATGAATGCATAGGCTTTGGATGCGAGCGCCAGGTTGATACTGGCACGCGGAGATCCGCCATAACTGATCAGCTGCTGCAAGCGACCCAGATTCACCTCACGCGGGAAACGCGTCGCAAAGACGATGTCGACGATGTACTTCTCGATCTTCTCGTCCATATAAACTTCGCGGACGAGTTTGCGTGCTTTGAGGATTTCATCGGGATGGATCACCGGTTTGATGACCGGGCTTTCACTTGCAATGTTCTGACGGATAATCGCCCGTTCTTCGTCACGCCCCGGATAACCGATGACCACCTTCAACATGAAACGGTCTACCTGCGCCTCGGGTAACGGATAGGTTCCTTCCTGTTCTACGGGGTTCTGCGTAGCTAATACCAGAAAAGGCTCATCAAGGGGGAAGGTATTCTCGCCGATGGTGACCTGTCGCTCCTGCATGGCTTCGAGCAGTGCAGACTGTACCTTGGCAGGAGCTCGGTTGATTTCGTCGGCAAGTATGAAGTTGGCGAAGATCGGTCCTTTTCGGACATTGAACGTCTCTTGCTTCTGATTGTAGATCACTGTTCCGATCAAGTCCGCAGGAAGCAGGTCAGGTGTGAATTGAATCCGGTTGAACTTGGCATGGATGGCTGAAGCGAGCGATTTAATAGCGAGGGTTTTTGCCAGTCCCGGTACCCCTTCGAGCAGGATGTGACCGTTTGCAAGAAGTCCGATCAACAGCCGTTCGGTCATGTGCTTCTGGCCTACGATCACTTTCCCGAGTTCCATTTGGAGCAGGTCCACAAAGGCGGATTCTCGCTGGATGCGTTCGTTGATTTCTTTGATATCCATTGTTAATGCTGTTTTCCAGGCCCTCTAATTCAGCATAAAGGCCGGGTTGAATTTCAACTGCAATTTTAAGCAAGAATGGCCGCTGAAGCCATGATAAGCGGCGTTAAAGTCTGTTAATCTTTATTAACGGCTGTTATTGTGTCCGACAGTCCGAAACAAGACGAATGAGATTCCAAAAAGAGCGATCACGGGAAACAGGATTAACCACCAAGCCTCCGGAAACCGTCGCGATTCTGTCAGTAGTTGTCCCCAGGATGCTTGTTCCGGAGGAAGTCCTGCACCAAGGTATGTAAGGGCGGATTCAGCCATGATTGCACCCGCGGCCACTGTCAGCATCAGGTTCAGCGTGAGTGCGGAAAGGTTCGGCCATGCTTGCCGGATCAAGATGTGAAAGTCGGACGCACCTGTACTTATGGCCTGTTCCATGAATGGAGTCCTTCGTAGTTGAAGCAAGCCGGTTCGGACGGAACGGGACAACTCAGGCCAACCGGTGATTGAAAGAATCAGGATAAGTGTTCCGATGGATCGGTTGGCGGCGGCCGAGAGGATGAGTACCAGCAAGAATCGCGGTATTCCGCTGATGGCGGTCGTCACGTTGGTGTGAATCGTATCTAACGGGATGCGTACGGGTCCGATGCGCCAACGGTTATTTCCTGCCCAACCGGCAGAGCCGCCGAAAACGAATGCGATTATCCCGGTTAAGAGCATGGTCAGTAATCCAATCAGCAGGGATGTCCTGCAACCGTGAATCAGCAGGCATAGCACATCCTTGCCCGTGAAGGTCGTTCCCAGCCAATGCCGGTAACGCAGGGGAAGTGGGTGTTCCTCGCCATCCGCTGAAAGTATCCGTTGTGCTGACAGGGGAGAGACGCATCGGTTGTTCAGCGGATCGGTTTCGTCCGGGCTGTATGGTACGAGGGGAAACAGCACGAAATCTTCGCTGCGTTTTCGCCAGTCAATGGCTGCTTTCAGTTGCATGCTTCCATCTTCGTTTTCGAAGTAAGGATCATGGGAGAATGCCGGGAATGTCCATTTTCCCCTTGAGTAAACAGCAAGCGGATCGTGTGATGAGAGCAGCGGTGCGAAAACGGCAATGAACAAATATACGTTGATCGTAATGCGCACTGGTCGGACAGGGAAAAGGCAGTACCAGTGCGCTTGAAATGATATTGTTGCTTGTACTATCCTCTTCATGCTTTTGTCAATTGGTCTGCTGTTCGAGGATCTGTTCGCATGATGATAAGGTCAGCCAGCCATTGCATCACCAGGGTCACCAGCGAAAGCAACAGGAAGATGCCGGAAAGCACCGGATAATCGCCCGAGCGGATGGAAATCTCTATCAATCTACCCGTTCCTGGAAGTCCGAAGACGGTTTCCAACAACACGGAACCGGACAAGGCGATAGGAAACGCTTGAGCGAACACTGTGATCAGCGAGGGCAGCATCGGACGTAATACATGGAGTAGCCTTATACGAGCTGGTGTCTGGCCTTTTGCACGTGCCGTGCGGACATGATCTGTCGCGAGCTCACGTAGTCCTGCGTCCCGGATGCTTCTGAATAAATAGCCCGAGGCCGCGAGAAGGTAACAAACGACAGGCAAAACGAGGTAAGGAATCCGTTGGATGAACATGGGATGATCCGTACGACTTGGTCCGGCTCCGGTGGCAGGCAGCCAGCCTAGAAAATCCGGGTTAGCGAAAACTAGTTGAAGCAGAGTTGCCAGCAGATAGGCAGTCAATGAAAAAAGGACGAGAGTCCAGGCATCGAGGAAGCGGTCAACGCCTCCTCCTGAATGCGAGGCGGCATAAAGACCGATGGGAATGCATATCAGGAATGCGACCACCAAGGAGCCGACGGTAAGTCCGAGCGACCAGGCGAAATCTTCCCGGATCATGTCGCCTACCGGTCGGTGTGTTCGCAGGGAAGTACCCAAGTTCCCTTGAAGGATACCCGTTGAACCGTCAGTTCCCAGCAGCCAGCGGTGAAACTGATTATGGGTGGTCAAAACTAATCCTTTGCTGTTGTCGAAATAGAAATAAAAAGACGGCAGGTCCAGTCCTTCTTTTCGGAGTGAAAGACGTACAAGTTCATCATTCATTTCAGCCGCCACGAGTGCTTCTTCCGTCGGCTCGGCCAACAACGGATCGGTCGGCGAAAGCCTTGCTACGGTGAAGGCTACAACAAGCACCATTAGGAAGGAGGGAAGTCGGGTGAAGATTAATTTCTTCAATAGGTGCTTTTTTCAGTCGTTTAAGAACTCGCTTTATGACGGCAAAAGCCGCATTCGGTTCAGGTACAGTCCAGGACGTTCCGGAAAAAGGATCAGTTCGCTCCAACGGCGGCTGATGATGTTTCTGCGAACCGAATTGTAGAGGAAGACATAGGGGCAGTCTTCGTGAATGATACGTTGCATCCGATGGCTCATCTTGATTCGTCTCTCAAGGAGTGAGGCAGCATTGATGGAATCGATTAACAGGTCGGTTGATTGGTTTCCGAATCCGGTGTAATTATTACCGCGATGTTGCCAAGACGCCGTAGACCACCACTGACTGTAATCCTCCAATGATCCGTTTCCTCCGATTGTCCCAAGCAGTAGATCGAAGTCGTGGTTCATCGCTCTCTTACGGTAAATGGCGGGGTCGCATGGATCAGATCGGATATCTATTCCGAATTTCCTGAAATTGGCAGTGATGACCGTTGCGATATCGTTCCAGTCGGCGTTACCGCCGACGTAAGTCAGCTGCGGACTAAGTACAATGCCGTTTCTGTCCAGCAGGCCGTCTTTGTCGTGGTCTGTCCAGCCGGCTTCTTTGAGCAGCCGGATCGCAGATACGGGATCGAACTTAGGAGCGGGCAGGGTGGTATCGCACTCCGTTCTATAGGGCGACATATGAGAACCTGTGGTGCGCACGGAACCTACGTATGTTCCGAAAAGCTGCTGCAGGATTTCATGGAGAGGCATCAGCATCCTGAACGCGTGGCGGACTTTTTTTTCAATGAAATAGGCTGGTCGGGCGGAAGAATCCGGCCGCTCATTGAAGCCGCAATAGGTTACATTGTAGGTCGGTGATAGGATGCAGTGGTAGTTATTACGGATTTGTTCGTCGGCAGAAGCCTTGAAGAAGAGCTGAAGCGAACCGTTGAGACTCACGTCGTAGGTCTGGCGGCGAAGTTCCAGCAACGTAGAAGTTTCGTCGCTTCCGAAGCGATAGATTATTTTTTCGGGCTGCACAGGATCCGCGGTTGTTTTCCGTGAGAGCGTGATATTTTCACGGTTGCTCCAGTCGGTAAGAAGGTAATCGCCCAGTCCGTTGATATGTTCCGGATCATGCCCGTATATGCCGTCATTGAATCGGTCGGCCCATTCGGTAACACGACGATCCTTCAAGATGCTTGTATCAATTAGTTGTTCGAATGAGTATTCGTCCAGTACATGTTCCGGATCGTGGAAGTCGCGTTCAAGGATCGGGAACCCGGCCAGGAAAAAGGTGTTGAGCAGATCCTGGTTCCGGTAGTTGATGGTGAAACGTCTCTTGTCGTCAGGGGCGGTTTCTATCGAGCGGACTCTGTTCCAGTAACTGACAGTGGGCGTATTGGCGACGGCCGGACAGGCGTTCACCTTGCAGGTGAAGAGGACATCGGCTGCTGTTACGGGAGTTCCGTCGTCCCAGCGCAGATCGTTTTTCAGTTGGAAGGAGTAGGTAAGTGGGTCGGGTCCGGGGACAGGAGGTGCATTCAGCAGATCCGGTTCTGTTTCCATTCCGCCTGTGGAGCGGAGCAGTTTGCGATGGAGGTAGAGGAAGATTTCGCTGCGCAGCGCGTCGCTGCCGTCACTGACGGGGTGAAGGCTTTTCGGTTCGGCGCTTACAAGAACGACCAGACTGTTTTCGCGGGACCAATCAGCAAGGAACGTTTCAGCATCTTTCAGTTTGACGGTTCCTTGTACCGCTTCCGGTGCCGGTTGATGGCGGTTGCAGGCGAAGAGCAAGAGAACAAGTAAGGCTGACTTGTACATGTTTTTCTCAAGTTAGCAGACTGCAGATGAATTGAGGTTGCTTTAAATAGGTTTTTTCCGGCAGTGTCAATTAAATAATGAACGTGTGACGTTTAAAGTTAAGAAGGTGTTCAAATGGACACAAGTGTATTCGAATTTAAAACTACCATTGCAGAAATAAGCTGCAATGTGATTTTTTTAGGAGCGTGATGGATGCCTAAAGATGTGTAATCAGGGAAACCTCCCAGCAGGGAAATACTAAAAATACACGGAACGACTTTGAGCCGAAGACAGGTTCGTATTGGCCTACGAATAATCCTATATCCGGCAGATTTGCGTCTTTCGGAGTTTTCCGAAAAAATATTCCCTCACCGAATCATCATTCCGATAAGAATCATCACCACAGCACCCAAAAGCAGATTCATCATGCAGCCGCGAGTAGTGCGACTGTAGATGCGATTGTAGGCCGCTTTCTTTGGGTTCGTAATCCAGCCCATCCCTCGAGGTGCTTTGAATCCCAATGAATGGCGGACATACCGCTTTAGCGATGTCCTGGCCGCGATTCGCTTTTTTATTGAAGGGGTGCGAAAACCGAATTTCATCGGATTGGTAGCCGGGTTTGGTTGAACCGGAAATATTCTTTTAAATGTTTACTCCGTTTTGAACAATAGTCCCGTTTATCATGCCGTCCAATAAGGCTGCGTCATCCTGTCTTTCGAAAATAAGTTGCCCCTAGCCGAGGTTCTCTTTATACGTAAGATCATGGAAATAAAGTATTAGTGGTTAATACAATATAAGCCTTGGACAGGAAAAAGGCAAGGGTTGGGACAGGGTGTAGCAGAGTGAAATAAAGGAATCTTAAAAAATCAGTTTTTTTGCCTAAAAAGATTGATTTGATTACATTTGCCACCCAACGGAGAGGTGCCTGAGAGGCCGAAAGGAGCAGTTTGCTAAACTGTCGTACGTGTTAAAGCGTACCGCGGGTTCGAATCCCGCCCTCTCCGCAAGCGATTGCGGACACAATGGTTCCTCATTGTTTTCCGTAATCCAATCCGGTTGGAAGGCTTTGCCCCAGGCATTGCCGACCCTTTCGGGGCGTAGCGTAGCCCGGTTATCGCGCATGGTTTGGGACCATGAGGTCGCAGGTTCGAATCCTGCCGCCCCGACTTCTTTTCTCAGTCTCAACAGACTGCTTTTCAAATCTCCTTCGAGATCCCGTAGCTCAACCGGATAGAGCATCTGCCTTCTAAGCAGACGGTTGTGGGTTCGACTCCCGCCGGGATCGCTTTTACCCGAATCAGCAGTATTTCCTCTCAGTCCACCTTGAAATACGTGGTAAGGAAACGATGGTACCCCCGACAGGTGCTGCACAACGCTTTCTTATTCCCCGGCGTCAATTCAAATGCAGGATCAGCCTCGACACCCTCCGGGTCTGTCGACTTTTCCATTTCAGAAGGAAACGCATACCGGTAGGTGATCCATTCAAATCGTCGGTCAGAAGCGGAGTCATAGATGCGCGTGAGGATGTCGTCAC
>JBJOMA010000231.1:0-3926 GCA_046052625.1 Bacteroidota bacterium | reverse complement strand
GTAGCTGAAAGACGGATCGTGTGGGCTGCGCCCGTGATTACGCTGGTCGACCAGAATGGGGCGGTAACCCGCTTCAGCAAAGGACTTGGCAAGTGTCGCCCAATTATCGCCGGAACCGAAGAGGCCGTGCAGGATGATCAGCGCTCTGCCGCTGCCGGTTTCCTTGAAATGCAGTTTCATGAGTCCGCCTTCCGGAGTTCGCGCAGATAAAGCTGTACGGTATTCTGTAAACCAAAACAGAGCGCGTCACAAATCAATGCATGTCCGATGCTTACTTCCGATAATCCGGGAATCATCCGGGAGAAGTAGGCCACGTTCTCCAGATTGAGGTCATGACCGGCGTTGAGACCCAGACCGCAGGCAACGGCCGCTTCACCGGCTTTCCGGTAAGGCGCTACCGCCCTGCCACGATCCGAACGATAGCCGGCTGCGTAGGCCTCGGTATAAAGTTCGATGCGATCGGTGCCCGTTTCAACCGCCCGTTCGATCAGTCGGACATCCGGTTCGATGAAAAGCGATGTACGTACACCCAGGCTTTTGATTTCAGCAATCACCTCCGAAAGAAAAGCACCATGGCGGACCGTATCCCAGCCCGCGTTGGAAGTAAGCACATCGGGAGGGTCCGGAACCAGTGTAGCCTGCGCAGGCCGGACTTCCCGGATAAGCTGTAGGAATTCCGGCGAAGGATAACCTTCGATGTTGAACTCGGTACGCAGCACCGGTTTTAATGCCATCACGTCCGAACGCCTGATGTGTCGCTCATCCGGACGCGGATGTACGGTAATGCCCTCGGCTCCGAAACGCTCCAGATCGATGGCGGTCTGTACCACGTCAGGCATGTTGCCGCCCCGCGCATTGCGCAGCGTAGCGACCTTATTGATATTAACGGACAATCGTGCCATGCACCGGGGAATTGTCATCAAAATTCCCTTAATCCGGGGAACTATACAAGTATCCGAACAGAAAGAATCAAGCAGGCATCGAAGTCCTGTAACTGCCTCACAGCAAGGGATGCGGCTTTTTAGGAAAAAAAATGACTAAGTTTGCGCACCTCGTCAATAAGCAGCAGGTACTGACATGAACGCACGCGAGCTGGTCAACGACTCCTTCCCTCCGCTAACGCTTTCGGACAACGGTCTTAAAGGACTTGGCTGGATGGAAGAATTCCGTGTCGAACACCTGCCGATCGTCGACCAGTCAAAATACCTGGGACTGATCTCCGAGCAGGACATCCTTAAACTCACCGCGCTCGACCAGCCGCTTGAAACACAGAAACTATCGCTGATCCACCCGTTCATTTCCGCCAACAAGCCGGTCTTCGAAGTGGTGCGCAGCATGTCGAAAGACAAACTTACGGTGATTCCTGTGCTGGACGAGAACCAACATTATCTCGGACTGATTACGCTTTCGGATGTCCTCAAGCATTACACCGAAAGCGGCATCTTCGAAGACGCGAACGGTGTCATCGTCATCGAAATGGATCCGAAGCAATACTCGATGGCTGAAATCGCACGACTGATTGAACAGGAAGATGCGCGTATCATGAGCTCATACGTGACTCCGAATGCCCGGCAGGAAACCATTGATGTCACCCTGAAGATCAATCAGCGGGAATTAAGCAGGATCCTTTCCTCTTTTTCTCGGCACGGATACAACGTCAAGGAGCACTACCACCAGACCGACTTCGCTGACGACCTTAAGTCGCGGTACGACATGCTGATGAATTACCTCGGCATCTAAATCGTATTTTTACCGGTGCAATGCGTTTAATACGCCACCGACCTTTCATCCTTTTTGCATTCCTGCTGTTTACGGCTTCGGAGTCCCTTACTGCATCTGCCGGCTGCGGAAACGACACACTCATCGTATCCAAAATCACTGTCATCGGCAACAATATCACCCGGGAGAGCATCGTGCTCCGGGAGCTGACCGTGTCAGTAGGCGATACGGTCTTCCGGGACGAGCTGGAACGGCGCTTCAAGCGGAGCGAGGACAATCTTTTCAATACGCGCCTCTTCAATTCCGCAGACATCAACTGGATCGAGGACTCCTGCAGTCTCATGCTTTACGTGATCCTTTCAGAACGTTGGTATTTCTTTCCGCTTCCCATCTTCGAAGTGGCAGAAAGGAATTTCAATACGTGGTGGGAAACCCGTGATTTCTCCCGGGTCGTCTACGGCATGTCGCTGAACTGGCGGAACGTATCCGGCCGGAACGATGTGGTGACAACGACTGTCCGTTTAGGGTACACCCAACGATTAAGCCTCGGATATTCAATACCGAACATCAACCGGAAAAAGACCGTCGGGTTCGGCTTTAGCGGATATTACCTGCGCAACCGGGAAGTCCAGATAGAGACCGCTCAGGACAAGCAGGTGTTTTTGAAAGTGGATGACCAGTACATGCGTAAGGAATACGGCGGCGGCATCGGACTCAGCTACCGGCCCGGACTGTATGAATCGCAGTCCGGAGAACTTTATTACCGGCATTCGGCTACGACCGACACAGCCGTACGATTCAATCCGGACTATTTCGTTAACGGGGACAGCATACTGCGCTATTTCTCCCTGCGCTACATCTACCGTTTGAACCACCAGGACATTTCCGTCTATCCGACGAAGGGATATCTCTTCGAGGTGGATGCCGTACAAAGCGGATTCAAATTCATCGGAGACGACATCGATCTGCTTTCCGTATCCCTCCGCTTCAAGCAGTTCAATCAGCTGGGAAGACGATGGTTTTCGGCCGCATCCTTCACCGGAAAACTGACCAGCGGAAGCCGGCAGCCCTATTATGTCACCCGTGCACTCGGCTATGGCAAAGAGGTGATACGAGGGTATGAATATTATGTCATCGACGGGCAGCATTTCGTCCTGTTAAAATCGGGACTGAAATTCGCCCTCATTCCAAAAAAGGAATTCCATGCCGGATTCATCCCTTCTTCCAAATTCAATGTGATTCCGATGTCACTGTATGCCGGTGTCTATTTTGATGCGGGGTACGTATCCGATGACCAGTTCACGGCTAACAACCGGCTACGGAATTCATGGCAGTACGGATACGGCGCGGGATTCGACCTTTTCACGTTCTACGACCTTGTCTTCCGATTCGAATATTCATTCAATAAATTGGGGGAGTCGGGTTTTTTTATTCATTTTACGACGTCAATCTGACAGCGCATTCCGCCAACGATCACGCCTATGAAAATCGCTATTTACGGACGACCGGTGAACCTCAACCAGGTGCAATTGGCGGAGGCCGTGATCCGTTTATTACAGGACAACGGCGTGAATCTGATAGTGCACGCCAATTACCAACAGTTCCTCCGTCAGCAACTCACATCTTACAAGGAGCTGCCTGTCTTTTCCACCCACGAAGAAATCCGAGAGGGTGTGGATTTCCTCTTCAGCATCGGTGGAGATGGTACGCTGCTGGATACCGTCTGCCTGGTCAAGGACGCACGCATTCCGATTGTCGGAATCAACGCCGGCCGACTGGGTTTCCTTTCCAGCGTGTCCAAGGAGAATCTTGAGTTCGCGATCGACAGCCTCTTCCAGGGTCATTATTCCTTCGACGAGCGTTCCCTGATACGCGTCGACTCCAACAAACCGCTGTTCGAGGGCGACAATGTCGCGCTCAATGATTTTACGCTTCACAAAAAAGAAACGAGTTCGATGATCACCATTCATACGTATCTGAACGGTGAATACCTGAATTCCTATTGGGCCGACGGGCTGCTGATATCGACGCCCACCGGCTCGACCGGTTACTCGCTCAGTTGCGGCGGGCCCATCATCGTACCGCAGTCCGAAAGCCTCGTGATCACTCCCATCGCTCCGCACAACCTCAACGTACGACCGATAGTCGTTGCCGATAAAAATGTGATTTCGTTGGAGGTCGAGGGTCGTAGCCAGCATTTCATGGCC
>JBJOMA010000230.1:0-4110 GCA_046052625.1 Bacteroidota bacterium | reverse complement strand
TTCCTTTTTGGAATGGCTGGATTCGTCGCCTCCTTCGCAGCCCTCTCTATAATCAGCCGTTGAACTGCGATCGATGGGGTTTCCATCCGATATTCGAAAGACGTTTCTCTACAGCCATTTCTTTCTTGCAATCTGCGCAACAGGAATGTGGTTACATACCCTGGCCGCCGCCGGTCTTTCGTTGGTATTTTCTCCTGCCTTCATGATTCTTCCTGCTGCCACAATTGTCTATTACAACTTCCACAAGTTCTCCTATCGGCTGGATTCTTTTAGGCCTGTCAGCATATGGAAAACGGTAATGGGCCCATCTGTCAGACTTACAGACCGTGCCATGTTCGTTGTTGGTGGCATTGTTATTTTGATTGGTTTGTTTAAATCCTCACCTGCATTGGTCGCCGCATGGACTGCGGCCGCATTCTGCGCCTTAGTATATACGTTTCCGCTCATCCGTTTTTCAAATCGGTTCAGACGGTTGCGTGAAATGCCATTACTTAAAATGACCACCGTCTCGGTTGTTTGGGCGCTGACCACTGCCGTATTTCCTTTATTGGTTGCAGAAAGCAACTTGCCGATTTCAGCGCCTTTTTTTTACAAGTTCGCAATCGTGTTCGCATTGTGCGTCCCCTTCGAGATCCGGGACCAAAAAAGGGAACTGGCCCGGGAGCTTCCTACCGTCATGCAGTTCGGCCGTAAACGTGTCATCGGCGCAGCTATTGTTCTGCTAATGATTGCAACAATGATGCAACTGTCATCTTTCTTGGATGGTCGTTTATCCTTAAATACGTTCATGAGTTTTTTTATTCCCGGACTGATGTCGGCTGTACTCATGATCATCACCCGTCCTGACTGGCCGGGCTGGTATTTCAAACTGGTGGTGGACGGTACCATGCTGCTTCCGTTTTTGATCCTTATCTTGGCATGACATGCTGAAAAAGTATCCTACCGAAGCGTTTGATCGCCTGATTACGACTGTCCGTGACAAAGACGAGGAGGCACAAGACTGGTTGTTGCACAACGGCTACCCCGAACTCTATCATTTCTGGGACGCGGTCGAAGGGGTCGAAACGTCCTTCCGTTGGCTGCTCGAAAACGACTTTCGACCGTTGGCCGCTGTCGTAGACGGCTTGTCCGGAAAGGATCAGGCGAAAGCGTGGTTACTGAAATCCGGTCACCCCTCGCTTGCCGCATTCATCGATGCCTGCGAAGGCAGCGCCCAGGCCGTGCAGTTCCTGCTTAAAGCGAATGAAAAAGGGTGGGTGCTTGTTGCACGGGAAATCAACGCCCGCGAGAAGAAAAAGCAGAAGAACCTTCTCTGGAACTTCCTGAACCTAGGCAACCCCTTCCGATAGGGAGGCATACGTCTCGTCCAGACAAGTACAGATCGCAGCTGCGGCCTTCGTCAGGATCTCCGGCGTATGCGCCGCGGATACGAACCCCACTTCGTAGCCGGACGGACCCATGTAGATTCCTTTTTCCAACAGTCGTCCGTAGAGTTTACGGAACTTGGTCATGCTGTTAGGGTCGATCCCCTCGGAAGTACGGATCGCCGCTTCCTGCGTGAAAGCGAACCAGAAGATAGATCCGATCCGGAACACTTTGAAGTCATACTCTTTTTCCTGCGAATGGCTGTTCAGCAGATCGGTAAACGCAAGTGTTCGCTGCTCGAGCTCCTGGTAGAATCCGTTTCTCAGGCAAGCGGTCAATGCCGCATGTCCGGCAGCCATCGCGACGGGATTTCCCGAGAGTGTTCCGGCTTGGTAGACATTGCCCTCCGGAGCGATGTGGGCCATGATGTCCTTTCGGCCGCCGTATGCGCCCACGGGCATACCTCCGCCGATGATCTTGCCGAACGTGATGATGTCCGGTTTGATGTCGTAGTGACCGGCAGCGCCTTCGAACCCGATGCGGAAGCCGGAGATCACTTCGTCGAAGATCAGCAGGATGTTGTTCTTGGCGGTGATGTCACGCAGGAACTGCAGGTATTCCCGTTCCTGCAGAAGCAGTCCGTTGTTGGCCGGTACCGGCTCGATGATGACAGCGGCGATGTCGTGCGCATAGTCGGAGATCGCTACCTCCACTGCCCGACGGTCGTTCAGCGGAACCACAATCGTGTCCTTGGCGACGGAATCGGGAATGCCGGCCGAAGAGGAAATACCGAAAGTGCTCAGGCCGCTGCCGGCCTTCACCAGCAGGGAATCGACGTGCCCGTGGTAGCATCCTTCGAATTTGAGGATCAGGGGTTTTCCGGTGAAACCGCGAGCCAACCGTATGGCCGACATCACAGCCTCCGTTCCCGAACTGACAAAACGGATTTTCTCGATATACCGGTGATTGGAGAGGATCAGATCGGCCAGCTCGTTCTCCTTTCGGGTCGGAGCACCGAAAGAGGTTCCGTCCTGGACGGCTTCTACGATTTTTTCCCGTATCGCCTTTGAATTGTGCCCGTGGATCAACGGCCCCCAGGAACAACAGAAATCGATGAAGGTATTACCGTCCGCATCCGTGATGTGACAGCCGTCCCCCTTTTCGATGAATAGAGGTGTACCGCCCACGGACCGGAACGCCCGGACCGGCGAATTGACGCCTCCGGGAAAAAGTTCATTGGCCTTACGGAAGAGTTCTTCGGATCGTTCTCTTTTCATTTTGCGAAGTCGGTTAAATGAAGTAATCTCGCTTCCCCAAAGGTCGGAAGTTTTCCCGAAGTCGGACAACCATGTTTCAGAATACACTTGAATTCGCCCTTGAATCGGACCGGAAAGATCCCTTGCGTGCTTTTCGAGAACGCTTTTATTTCCCACAGGTCAACGGAAAAGACGCCATCTATTTCACCGGCAATTCCCTGGGCCTTCAGCCCCGCTCCACACAGCACTACATTGTTAACGAGCTGGAAGACTGGGCCACCTTCGGAGTAGAAGGTCATTTTCATGCCCGGATGCCGTGGTTCAGCTACCAGGATTTCTTGACCGAACAGCTGGCGGAACTCCTGGGCGCCCGTCCGGTCGAGGTCGTTTCAATGAATTCCCTGACCACCAACCTCCACCTGCTGATGATTTCCTTTTACCGACCGAATCCCGGCCGCTACAAGATCATCTGCGAATATGATGCGTTTCCGTCCGACCTGTATGCGGTCCAATCACAGGCCGCTTTCCATGGATTCGATCCGGAACAGGCGGTGGTCTACTTGAAGCCTCGCCAGGGCGAAGTGGCGCTTCGCGACGAAGACGTCATTGCAGCCATCCGTGAACACGGCGATTCCGTTGCGACCGTCATGTTGGGTGCGGTTAACTATTACACCGGACAGTTCTTCGATGTAGAAAAAATCACTGCAGCGGCGCATGCCGTAGGCGCCACCTGCGGATTCAACTTGGCGCATGCCGCCGGAAATGTAATCCTGAAGCTGCACGACTGGAACGTGGATTACGCCTGCTTTTGCAGTTATAAATATCTGAATGCCGGTCCGGGAGGCGTATCCGGCATCTTCGTCCACGAGCGGCATGCGGAGGATTCCTCAATACCCCGGTTGGCCGGTTGGTGGGGCAATGATCCGGACACTCGCTTCAAGATGCCGCGCACCTTCTCGCCTGCACGCGGTGCGCGGAGCTGGCAGCAGAGCAACGCGCCAGTGCTTTCGATGGCGGCGTTGAAGGCCAGTCTTGACATCTTTCGTGAAGCAGGAGTGGACCGTTTGCGCGCCAAGAGCGAACACCTGACCGCCTATCTGGAATTCATCATCCGTTCCCTGAACGCGTCCCTGCCTCAGCCTCTCATACGAATCATCACGCCGGAAGATCCGGCCCGACGCGGTTGCCAGTTGTCATTGGTGTTTGAAAGGCACGGAAAAACCATTTTCCAGAAACTCACCGAGCGGGGCGTCATCGTCGACTGGCGCGAACCTGATGTGATCCGTGCCGCACCGGTACCGTTGTATAATTCCTTCGAGGACGTATTCCTTTTCGGGCAACTTCTCGCCGATGAGCTTTCTGAATTAGGTTATTGAAATCATTTCCGGTGGATAATTGTTATTAAACATCACTGAACCAATTACCCGCCCTTCGCACTGTTAAAGCCGCAAAGAGCGATCCTCAACATGTCAACCAAGAAAAACATCAC
>JBJOMA010000229.1:0-11685 GCA_046052625.1 Bacteroidota bacterium | reverse complement strand
TGAACCACATCTTCGGGTCGTTTGCGGTAAGCTCGTTCTCGGCTGCTTTATCTATGGCATCCTTGGCGTTCTCGAGGTCGGAATATTTCATCGGCTCGTAATTCAACGAACGGATGGCGCTTTGGATGTTGTTCTGCTGGGCAGTTGCCGCGAACGTAATCAGAAATGCGACGATTAACGATAATCTCTTCATGTGTTGTAATTAATGCTTGCCTTAACGTATTGGTTAGTACTTAACGGTTCTGGATCAGTCCATCGAGATCTCTTTCACTTTCCCGTATCCGAGTTTCTCCAGCCGGTCTTTCAGTACATATTTATTACCTACGACCAGAATGACGGCGTTTTCAGGATGCAGATACTGCTTGGCCAGACCGTTCATATCAGCCAGCGTGGCATCCCGAAGGATCTGCTGCTTCTTCTGGCTGAAGTCGGCCGGCAGGTCGTATTCGATGATCCGCCCCAGATAACTCGCCTTCTGGAACTGCGATTCGTATTTGAGGGCTTCGCCGTTCAGGATGGAGTTCTTCGTGAACATGAGCTCCTCTTCTGTCATCCCTTTATCCTTGAAACCCTTCCATTCTTTCATGATTTCCGTCACGCAGGTATCGGTCGCCGAACGTTTCACGCTTGAACGGATGCTGAAGTCGCCGATGTACTTGTCACCGTCGAATCCGGAACGGATCCCGTACGTGTATCCTTTTGCCTCCCTTAGGTTCAGGTTCAGACGGCTGTTGAAGGCGCCACCGAAGGGGAAATTCATCAGTGTACTCTTATAGAAGTCGCCGGTAGCGTCGTATTTCAGTCCGGGATGACCGACATAAAGCACCGACTGGGCGGCATTCTCCTTGTGTGCCAGGTAGATGGTCGTGTTCTGCTGAGTGAAGGTCGTCGCTACGGCAGGCACACTGATATCCTTTGACTTCCAGTTCTCCAGGAACGCAAGCTTCGTCAGAATGTCCTTCTGGGAGACATCGCCTACGACGACCATTTTGGTGACGTTCGGCGAATAGTATTTGTCATAATAGGCTTTGAGTTCCTCCAGTTTGAATCCGCGCACATTCTTGTCGGAAACGTAGGCACCCATGATATTGTCACCGTACAGCAGTTGTTCGTACAGGTTCCCTGCCACCGTCTCCGCCTGCTTCTTCTCACTGACAAGTCCTTCGATGTACTGTTTCTTGACCCGCTTGAAATCCTCTGCATCGAACTTGGGTCGCAGAAGTTTCTCTTCCAATAGCTTCAAGGTCGCATCCAGGTTCTTGGTCAGTGAGCTGACCATCACATCAGTGGAAGTCTTACCGGCGTCGAACGAAATGGTACTGCCCAGTCGTTCCAATTCTGCGGAAATCTCTTCGGTAGTATGGTTCAATGTTGCCTCGTTCATCATCGCGGCGGTCATCTCCGCGAGACCGCACTTCTTCGGATCTCCGTTCATCAGGTTTCCACCCTCGATGGACATCAGTATGACGACTTGTGGAGCCTGGTTACTCTCGGTACCGATGAGCTTGATGCCGTTCTTGAACTGATGCGTATAGGATTCAGGAACAGCGGGTGCTTTCGGAGCCCCAGCCGCAGGTCGCTTACTGCGGTCAAAGGTGTCTTTCGCTTTTACATACTTAAGACCGGCGAAATCCGCTGCATCGTTCGACTTCATGTTCGCATACGGATTGACGCTCTTGACGGAATCCTTTGACTCCGGATCCTTGGGATACACGTTGACAATCGCTGCATACTTGTCCTTGATGTAACGGCCGAATACGCGGTTGATGTCGTCGAGCTTGACTTTGTTGTAGCGTTCCAGTTCGTTCGCGAGGTTGAAAGAATCACGGGCGAACCAATACCAATCAGCCATGTAGGAAGCCTTTCCAAAAGTCGATTCCACTTGGTTGACGATTTCCGCTTCCACCTTTGCTTTGGCCCGTGCAAGGGCATCTTCCGTGATGCCGGTCTTGCCGAATTCTTCAATGGTGGAATGAATCAGTTTCTCTGTTTCGTTGAAATCCTTCGGCAGGTCGGCAAAGCCCATGCTGGGATAGGCTACGACGATGATCTGGAACTCGCCGTTCAATTCGCCCGGCATATATTGAACTCCGGCCTGGATGGCCTTCTCCGTCTTCACGAAGTTCTTATAGAAAATAGAGTTGTTGCCCCCTCCCATCATATCCGTTAAAAGTTCGATGGCGGCTTCGTCACGGTTATACTTCGCAACGGTCGGATAGACCATCAAGGTCAACGGCAGATAAACGTTGTCCGTGTAATTGGCATACTGGTCGGTCGCCAGGATCGGTGCCGGTACGCGCATCTTCTTCACTTCCGGACACGCATTGATCGGACCGAAATACTTATCGGCCATTGCGACCACCTCTTTCGTGTTGACATCACCCACAATGGTGAGCAGCGCGTTGTTCGGACCGTACCAGCGCAGGAAAAAGTTCTTCAGGTCATCCACCGTTACACGATCGAGATCATCCACGTAACCGATGGTCGGCCAGCTGTATGGATGTCCCATCGGATACAGGATCTGGTTGATGGTTTCCACGAATGCCATGGCATACGGCTGGTTTTCCACGTTCTGCCCTTTTTCATTCTTAACCGTAGAACGTTGGATTTCGAACTTTTCTTTAGTGACCGAGTCTAACAGAAATCCCATCCGGTCAGCCTCCAGCCAGAGCGCCACTTCGAGGTTGTTGCTAGGAAGTGTTTCGAAATAAGTCGTCGCATCCCGCTCCGTGAAGCCGTTCATCGTGCCCCCCGACTCGTTTACGATCTTGAAATGCTCCTTGTCTTTGACGTTATCGGATCCTTCGAACATCATGTGTTCGAAGAAGTGGGCGAATCCGGATTTTCCAATGCTCTCACGGGCCGATCCTACATGATACGTAACACGTACATGCACAATCGGATTGGAATGGTCCTCGGCGACCATGATGGTCAGCCCGTTGGTGAGTCTCCATTTCTCGTAAGCGATGGAGGCTGTTCCGGGAACAGCATTCACTTTTTCAATCAGTTTAGGTTGCGCTGCTGCTGCGAAGGTCAGCAAGAAGCAGAACAATAACGGCAGACGTTGGGTCATATGTTGCATAAGGCTCATGGATGGTTTCAATGGATGATAACGGAACTGATCAGCGCTTGAGCTGGTCAAGCGCTGCTTTTACTTTAGCGTATTTAGCATCTTCTTTGGTGCGTATATAAAGCATCTTCAATGAAGTAAGGACGTCAGCATCGTCGGGACGGACCTGGCTCGCTTTTTCCAGGTACGGCTCCGCTGTGAGGTAGAATTTTGAGGCTTCGCCTTTGAGCCGGTTATACTCGGCATCGCTGATGTTCTTGACATTCGAGGCTTTCTCCAACTCGACGCCTTCGTTGAAATACAGGACTCCCAGGTTGAAATTGATCTCAAAATGTCCCGGATCGACCGTCAGTCCTTTCTTGTACGCTTCTTCGGCCTGTGTGAATTGCAACTGGTGATCAGAGGGAAGCGGCAACGCATTACCTTCTGCATCTGTCGGATGACCCAGGTTCATATGGATGATGCCGATCTGCAGGTAGCAGGACAAATTATTGGGATCCTTGATCAGGAGCCGGTTCAACGTCGACAGGGCATCGTTGCCACGGTTGGCGGAAAGCAGGAGATTGATCTCGGCAATCATCAGTCCCATGGAATCCGGGTAGATGAACTTGCCTTCCTTCAGCACTTCAAGAGCGCCGGCCGTGTCTTTGAGTTGTACCAGGGATCGCGACAGTGACTCATAGGTCTTGTCGTTGGCGCTTTTTCTGGAAATCATCTCCCTGTAAAAGCGAACGGATTTTTCGAAGTCCCCGGCATTCTCGGCAGCCATTGCCGCGTTCTGAAAGCCCGCAGGCTCAGTCGGAGAAATTCGGGTGAAGAGTTCGAATGCAGACAAGGCTCCCGTGTAATCGGCGCCATTGTAACGATCCACACCGTAATTGAACAATTCCTGGCTCAGTGCCGGAAGCTCGACGGTTTCGATCTTGAGTTTGTATTCATTACGGATATCGAGCTCTTCCGACTTTTGATAGGATTCGTAGGCCGTGGAAAAACAATCCGCACACTTCAGCGCTGCATATACCTTTCCGCGGATGTACCAGGTCTCCGCCAGGTTCTTGGTAGCCTCGTCTAAAATAGCGGCCTCGATGAGCGGTTTCGCACCGGAAGCATCGGGAGTCGCCTGGCTCATCTTGCTTTTTGCTTCCCGTAGGCTTGCTTTCTGGGAAATCGCGCTGCCTGCGAACAGCAGGCATACGCAGAATAGTATTACGGTTCTTCTCATAGTTGGTATCAAGTGTGGAACGGAACGACAGGTTCGCTTACTCCGCAACAGGTTGTCCTTCGGAGGCGGCACCGTCATCCGTTTCCGGAGTGTCCGTTGCAGATTCAGGAGCAGCTGCGGCTTTTTCATCCTCCACTTCCACCTTTGCGATCGAGGCGATCTCATCACTTTCGTCGAGTCTGATCACACGGACACCCTGAGCAGCACGGCCCATCACCCGGATTTCCGTCATGTCCATGCGGATGGTTAGTCCCGACTTGGTGATGATCATAAGGTCGTTGTCTTCCTCAACCACTTTGATGGCGACAAGGTCGCCCGTCTTTTCCGTGATGTTGATCGTCTTCACGCCTTTGGCTCCGCGGTTGGTCTTACGGTACTCGTCCACCTCCGAACGCTTGCCGTATCCTTTTTCGGAAACGACCAGCACGGATTCTTTCTGGACATCGTTTACACATACCATGCCAATCACGGCATCGTCCGCACCGTCAAGCGATACACCTTTCACACCGATCGAATTACGGCCCATCGGGCGGACGGTATCCTCGTCAAAACGGACCAGCTTGCCCTTGCGGGTGGCCAGCATGATTTCGTTCTTGCCGTTGGTGAGACGGGCTTCCAAGAGCGAATCCCCGTCCTCGATGGTGATGGCGTTGATACCGTTAAGGCGCGGACGTGAATAAGCTTCAAGCGCCGTCTTCTTGATGGTGCCGTTACGGGTACACATCACGATGAAGTTGTTGTTGATGTACTCCTCGTCGTCCAGCGCCCTTACGTTGATGAACGCCTTGACCTTGTCGTCCGGCATCAGGCTGATCAGATTCTGTATGGCACGACCTTTTGAGGTCTTATTGCCTTCCGGAATCTCGTAAACTTTCAGCCAATGGCAACGGCCCTTCTCGGTGAAGAAGAGCATGTAATTATGGGTGGAAGCGACGTAGATATGCTCCACGAAATCAGCGTCACGCGTGGCGCTTCCTCGGGCTCCGCGCCCTCCCCTGCCCTGCGTCCGGTATTCGGTCAACGCCGTGCGCTTGACATAGCCGGCGTGAGAAATAGTGATGACCACATCCTCATCCGCGATCATATCCTCGATCGAAATCTCGTCGCCGGTATAGACAATTTCCGTACGGCGTTCGTCACCGTACTTGTCACGCATCTCGGTCAACTCGTCCTTGATGATGTCCATGCGCAACTGCTCGTTAGCGAGCACGTCGCGGTAGTAATCGATGAGCTTCTTGAGCTCGGCGTATTCATCCCGGATCTTATCACGCTCCAGTCCTGTTAGACGCTGGAGACGCATCTCCAGAATAGCCTTCGATTGGATTTCACTCAGACCGAACTTTTCCATCAGTCCGTCCTGGGCGATCTGCGGCGTCTGGGATGCACGGATCAATGCGATGACCTCGTCCAGGTGATCCAGAGCGATCAGCAAGCCTTCCAGTATGTGAGCCCGTTTCTCCGCCTCGGCAAGTTCGTAGCGCGTACGGCGGATGACGACCTCATGACGGTGATTGACGAAATGAACGATCTGGTCCTTCAGGTTCAGGGTGACAGGCCGTCCACCGACCAACGCTACGTTGTTGACGCTGAAGGAGGACTGCAGACCGGTGTACTTGTAGAGGTTGTTGAGGACAACGTTGGCAATGGCGTCGCGTCGAAGTTCATAGACCACGCGGATACCTTCGCGGTCGCTCTCGTCGCGGATGTCGGAAATTCCCTCCAGTTTCTTTTCATTGATAAGATCGGCGGTCCGTTTGATCATTTCCGCCTTGTTGATCTGGAAAGGAACCTCGGAAACGATGATCCGGTCCCGTCCGTTTTCCGTCGTTTCAATAACCGCACGGGCACGCATGACGATTCGTCCGCGTCCCGTGTGGTAAGCTTCTTTTACACCACCGTAACCGTAGATGATTCCGCCGGTCGGGAAGTCAGGTGCTTTGATGAGTTTGGAAAGCTCCTCGATCGTAATGTCACGGTTGTCGATATAGGCGATGGTGCCGTCAATGACTTCGGTGAGGTTGTGCGGTGCCATGTTGGTCGCCATACCCACTGCAATACCGGACGCGCCGTTCACCAGCAGGTTCGGGATCTTGGAAGGCAGGACCGTCGGCTCCTGAAGGGAGTCGTCGAAATTCAGCGTGAAGTCGACCGTATCCTTATCGATGTCGGACAACATCTCTTCCGCCAGCTTTCGCAGGCGCGCTTCGGTATATCGCATAGCGGCCGGACTGTCGCCGTCCATCGAGCCGAAGTTTCCTTGCCCGTCAACCAGCGGATAACGGAGACTCCAGGTCTGTGCCATGCGCACCATGGCATCATAGACGGATCCGTCGCCGTGCGGATGGTATTTACCCAACACTTCACCGACGATACGGGCCGATTTCTTGTATGGACGGTTACTGAGAACGCCCAGTTCAAGCATACCGTACAGAACACGGCGGTGTACCGGCTTGAGTCCGTCCCGGACGTCCGGCAGTGCACGCGATACGATGACCGACATCGAATAATCGATGTAGGCGGTCTTCATTTCCTCCTCGATGTTGATCGGTATGATCTTTTCTCCTTCTGCCATGCTGCTTTTTATCTGACTTGTTTTTTGACGGTGTAAGATTCAGGTGTTTTTTTATCAGCCGTTGGTATGATTTAACGCACGTTGAATCACCTGTATCGCCTTCCGGAAGGCCATTGTGGCGGTTCCGGAAAGCTTCGAAATTACGATAAAATCAGTAAAAAACCGTCAATTTATTCAAACAGTTTTTTGTTCAAAAAGGGACTGCCCGTTTGGCAGGTTGATCGTCTTTTGCACGTTCCTTGCAGAACAATTCGCAAGAACAATGCTTAATTTTGTTGATATCTGGTGCCCGATTAACCCAACTTAGCACCGGTGTCAGCCGTATCAAGCACCATAAACAATTACCGCTATGGAAGCCAAATTCTCACCCCGAGTGAAAGATGTGATCACCTTCAGCCGCGAAGAGGCGCTTCGCCTGGGGCATGAATACATCGGCTGTGAACACCTTCTCTTGGGATTGATCCGGGAAGGTGAAGGAATGGCCATCAAGATCATGAAATCCCTGGGCATCAACCTTGGGGAACTTCGCAAGTCCATTGAAAGCTCCGTGCGTTCCAGCACCGGCGCCTCGGGCAGCATGGGCAACATTCCGTTGACCAAGCAAGCTGAAAAAGCCCTAAAAATCACCTATTTAGAAGCTAAAGTCTACAAGAGCGACGTTATCGGCACGGAGCACCTCCTGCTGGCAGTCCTTAAAGATGAAGACAACATCGCTTCCCAGATCCTCAGTCAGTACGGTGTCAATTACGACATCGTCCGAGAAGAACTGGATGTCATGAAAAGCAACTTCCGCGCTGAAAACCCTCAGAATCCCTCCGATGACGATCCCTACTCCCGCGAGGACGAAGGCGGCAACGGCGGTGGCGGAATGGGTACTAAGAAGCCGACCGACAGCAAGTCAAAGACCCCGGTACTGGACAACTTCGGTCGTGACCTGACCAAAGCAGCTGAAGAAGGCCGTCTTGACCCCATCGTCGGACGTGAAAAAGAGATCGAGCGTGTTTCGCAGATCCTTTCCCGTCGTAAGAAGAACAATCCGATCCTGATCGGTGAGCCCGGTGTCGGTAAATCCGCCATCGCCGAAGGTCTTGCCCTCCGGATCGTCCAGCGGAAATGCTCCCGCGTCCTCTTCAACAAGCGCATCGTCACCCTCGACCTCGCTTCCCTGGTCGCCGGTACCAAATACCGCGGCCAGTTCGAAGAGCGCATGAAGGCGGTCATGAACGAACTGGAGAAATCACCGGATGTCATCCTCTTCATTGACGAGATCCACACCATCATCGGTGCAGGCGGCGCTTCCGGTTCTCTCGACGCTTCCAACATGTTCAAGCCCGCTCTTGCTCGCGGAGAAATCCAGTGCATCGGTGCAACGACGCTCGACGAGTACCGTCAGTACATCGAGAAGGACGGCGCCCTTGACCGTCGCTTCCAGCGTGTCCTGGTCGAACCGGCTTCCGTCGACGAGACCATACAGATCCTGAACAACATCAAGGACCGCTACGAAGAGCACCACCACGTGAATTTCACGCCGGAAGCCCTCAAGGCCTGCGTTACACTCACTTCCCGCTACGTCACTGACCGCTTCCTGCCGGATAAGGCCATCGATGCGCTTGACGAAGCGGGTTCCCGCGTTCACCTGACCAATATCCACGTTCCCAAGAACATCCTGGAGCTGGAGAACAAGATTCAGGAGATCAAGAACGAGAAGAGCCGTGTAGTCCGCTCCCAGAAATACGAGGAGGCAGCAAAACTCCGCGATACGGAGAAGCAACTGCTTGATCAGCTGGAAGCAGCCAAGCGCCAATGGGAAGAGGAAACCAAAAGTCATCGTTACACCGTAACTGAACAAGATGTAGCTGAAGTCGTCGCTATGATGACCGGCATTCCTGTCACCCGCGTGGCTCAGACGGAAGGCAACCGCCTTCTTAAGCTCGGCGAAGAGATGAAAGGAAAAGTCATCGGCCAGGACGAGGCCATCACCAAAGTGGTGAAAGCCATCCAGCGTAACCGTGCCGGATTGAAGGATCCGAACAAGCCGATCGGTACGTTCGTGTTCCTCGGACCCACCGGTGTCGGTAAGACGCAGCTGGCCAAAGTCATCGCGCGCTACCTCTTCGATTCAGAGGAAGCCCTCATCCGCATCGATATGAGCGAGTACATGGAGAAATTCGCCGTGTCCCGCCTGATCGGCGCGCCTCCCGGATATGTCGGTTACGAAGAAGGCGGACAGCTGACCGAAAAGGTACGCCGTAAGCCCTACAGCGTCGTATTGCTCGACGAAATCGAGAAGGCGCACCCGGATATCTTCAACCTGCTTCTCCAAGTATTGGATGAGGGAACACTGACCGACAGTCTCGGCCGCAAGGTGGATTTCAAGAACACCATCCTTATCATGACCTCCAACATCGGTTCCCGTCAGTTGAAGGACTTCGGACAAGGGGTCGGTTTCTCTACCACTGCCAAGTCCGCACAATCCGACGATCACGCTAAAGGAGTCATCGAGAACGCGCTCAAGAAAGCATTCGCTCCCGAATTCCTCAACCGTATCGACGATGTGATCATGTTCAACCAGCTGTCCAAGGAGGACATCCACAAGATCATCGATGTGGAACTGCTCCACCTCTACAAGCGCATCAACGAACTCGGTTATAAACTTACGCTCTCCGACGAGGCCAAGGATTACATCGCTGACCGCGGATACGACTCCAGTTACGGAGCTCGCCCGCTCAAGCGCGCCATCCAGAAACACCTCGAGGATCCGCTGGCCGAAGAGATCATCAAAGCCGAACTTCACGAAGGCGATACCATAGAGGTTACGTTGGAAAAAGAGTCCGGCAACCTGAAGATCACCGTCCAGAAATCAGGCTCCACTCCTCCTGCAAAGTCCGGTTCCGGACGTAAGAAGAAGGACGAGTGATCCGGCGGTCACCAACAAAAAAAGCGGGCACTGCCCGCTTTTTTTATGCTTAGTTTCGAAAGAATCAGCTGTTGGCCATTCCCTCCATCAGTTCCATGCTTACGCCGGTGGTTGAATATCCGCCGTCGTGGAAAAGGTTCTGCATGGTGACCATCCGGGTAAGGTCCGAGAACAAGGTCACGCAATAATCGGCACAGGCATCTGCAGAAGCGTTACCCAGCGGTGATAGCTTGTCGGCAAAATGGAAGAAGTCGTCGAATCCCTTGATGCCGGAACCTGCGGTGGTACGGGTCGGCGACTGGGAGACCGTGTTCACACGTACTTTACGGAACTTACCGTAGTGGTATCCGAAGCTGCGGGTGATCGATTCGAGCATGGCTTTGATGTCGGCCATGTCGGTGTAAAACGGATAGGTACGCTGGGCGGCGATGTACGATAAAGCGACCACGCTTCCTCCCTCGGCGATCGCGTCCATTTTCATCGCCGTGCTGAGCATCTTGTGCAGCGACATGGCAGACACGTCGATGCCTTTCATGAAATAGTCATAGTTGCTCTCCACATACGGGATGTTCTTCCGGATGTTGACCGACATTCCGATGGAATGCAGCAGGAAATCGACTTTTCCACCCAGGATTTCGGTGGATTTGGAAAAGAGGTTGTTCAGGTCGTCGACGGAAGTGGCATCGGCCGGTACGATTTCGGCCTTGGTCTCTTCGGCCAGCTTCTTTATCTCACCCATACGCATAGCGATGGGCGCATTGGTCAGGACGATCTGAGCGCCTTCCTCGTGGCAGCGCTTAGCGACCTTCCAGGCGATGGAGTTCTCGTCCAGTGCCCCGGAAATGATGCCGCGTTTTCCTTTCAGGAGATTTGACATAGTGGTTGTCTTAGGGTTTGTGACCGCAAATTAACAAGAATTCCGTGAAACGCCCATCAGCGGTTCAGGAGGTCTTTGGCTGTTGCCAGCGCCGAAGCACTGGGTTTGTCGCCGGAGAGCATCCGGGCGATTTCTATTACGCGTTCGCCTTCATTCAGCGGAACGACTTCGGTAAGGGTCTTCTTGCCGGCTACCTGCTTACGGACGAAGTAATGCGCCTGTCCCCGGCTCGCAATCTGCGGCAGGTGGGTGATGGCGATCAACTGGTGATGGCGTGCCATGCGCTGCATCACCTCGCCGATCTTCAACGCCGTTTCGCCGGAGATGCCGGTATCGATCTCATCGAAGATCAGTGTCGGAAGCTCCATGCTCTCGCCGACAGCGGCCTTGATGCACAACATCAGCCGGCTCAATTCGCCACCGGAGGCTGCTTTTCCGACTTCGGTCGGTTCCACGCCCTTGTTGGCGGAAAACAGGAACTTCACCTTGTCGATTCCGGACGGACCGGGTAGCGCTCCTTCCTCTTGCTGCAACAGCACCTTGAACGTGCCGTTCGGCAGGGCGACATCCGATAGCATAGACTGCAGGTTCTTTTCTGTCTTTGGCACGACCTTCATGCGTTGTGCAGAAAGTTTATTGGCCAGTTCAATCACCTTCGATTCCAGTCGCGACGATTCTTTACGGGCGGCTTCCAGCCGGTCAGCGACGGATTCGATCTCACCGAGGCGGACCGACCACTCTTCGCCCAGCTTCAACAGCTCTTCGACGGAATTCACCCGGTGCTTTTTCTGGAGACGGAAGATGACGTCCAGCCGCTGCTCCACTGCTTCCTGTCTTGCGGGATCCGCCATGAATCGGTCCGCGATACGCTCGGCTTCCGCTGAAATATCCTTCAGCTCGATCACCGTGCTCCGCAGCCGTTCGGACAGTATCCGGACTTCTTCATCGTATTTTGAAACGGTCTGCAGTTGCTGGCTCACAATCGAGAGACCGCTGACCAGGTTGCTCTCTCCGCCGGTCAATCCGC